>NZ_JBEXRC010000068.1:0-26935 GCF_040612915.1 Streptomyces sp. NPDC006326
GCCGGGCCGTCAAGGGCGCTCTCTTCGTTCGCGTCGCTTCGCGATGGCCTTCGGCCACCCCTGACCGCCCGGCCCACCCCGGAAAGACAACAGACTGCCGGGAAGCCCCCGAGGAATGGCCGGGGGTACGGGTTCGGAGCGGGCCCGTCGGGGAGGGGCGGGCCGGGTTCCGGTGCCCGATTTCCGTGCGGGGCCGATCCCCCCCCCTCTTCCGGAGCCCGGCCGGGTCAAGTTGAAGACGACGACGATGAGATGACCATCGGGGGCGCGGAAAGGCCACCATCGCGTCAGATCGGTAGGCGCTTCGGTCGGCTTGGCGTCCGGCGGTGTCCGGGGTTGCCGGGAGGCGCGTGAGGTGGGGGTGGGCTCAGCCGCCGGTGAAGTGGGGTGGGCGGCGGGTGGCCTTGGCGGTGTAGCCCTCGCGGCAGTCCTCCGAGGTGAGGGTGAGGGCTGCCGTGAGGGCCACGCGGTCCAGGGCCTGGGGCAGGGCGGCGTCGGTGTAGGCGTCGATCGCACGTTTGATGCCCTGGACGGCGAGGGGGGCGTTCGCGGCGATCTCCGACGCCAGCTCACGGGCGGCGGTGTCCAGGTCGTCGCGGGGGACCAGGAGTTGGACGAGTCCGAGGCGCTCCGCCGTCGTGGCGTCGATGCGGCGGCCGGTCAGGGCAAGGAGCTTGGCCCAGCCCGCGCCGGCCTCGCGGGCGATGCGCAGATCGCCGCCTGCGTCCACCGCCACCCCCAGCTGTGCCTCCGGGAGGGCGAAGACGGCGTCCTCGGCGGCGATGCGGACGTCGGCCATCAGGGCCAGCTCGAAACCGAAGCCCAGGCAGTAGCCCTGGACGGCGGCCACCACGGGTTGCGGGAGGCGGGCGAGGACGGCGAAGCGTTCGTGGGCCCAGCGGATCCCCTCGTAGTAGTTGCGGGTCCGCTCGGCGGGCGAGGCGCCCGTGATGGCGCCGCCGGGGGCCGTCACGTCGATGCCCGCGCAGAAGGCCCGGCCCTCCGCCCGGAGCAGGACCACCCGTACCGCCGGGTCGAAGCGGATGCGGTCCGCCAACAGGCCGAGCTGGCGGGTGGACTCCCAGCTCCAGCCGTTGAGGGTGGCGGGACGGCACAGGGTGAGGAACGCGATGCCGTCCTCGATCACGAGGCGGATCCGTTCGTCCGCCTGCGCGATCTCCGTGCTCGTGGTGTCGATCACCGGTCCCCCCTGCCGAGCTGATGCTGCGTCAGTTTAGGCGGGTGGGCTCAGCGTGAGAAGAGTTCGAACGCCACCGCCGGGCGGCCGCCGAAGCGGGCGGCGGCCTGCTGGGCGTTGCCCGTGAGGAAGCTGCGGCAGTACTCCTCCGGGTCCTGGTCGGTGAGGACGTCGATGTACGCCTTGTGCTCCAGAAGGGACCTGACCGCACGCTCCATGCCGGGGCCGGCATCCACCGCGTGCGTCGGCATGGACGAACCCGCCACCGCGACCCAGCGCACCCCGTTCCACGGCTCCAGCCCGTGTTCGGAGACGAGCTCCGGGAAGATCCAGCGGTTGCCCGCGTCGGCGGCGGCGTCGAGGGCGGCGCGGCCGACGGCCTTGTGGTCGGGGGTGTTCCAGAAACCGCCGCCGCCCTGGCCGCCCCAGGTGTCCCGGTGGTTGAGCGTGACCAGCAGCTCGGGGCGGTGCCGGCGGATCGCCGCCGCGATGTCCCGGCGCAGGTCGAGGCCGTACTCGACCGTTCCGTCCCGGTAGTCGAGGAACTCCACCGTGGAGACACCGACGACGGCGGCGCTGGCGCGCTGCTCGGCCTCGCGCAGCGGGGCGCACTCCTCGGGCGGGAGCGTGTCGATGCCCGCCTCGCCGCGGGTGGCCAGCAGGTAGACGACCTCGCGGCCGCCGTCCGTCCAGTGCGCGACCGCGGCGGCGCCGCCGTACTCCAGGTCGTCGGGGTGGGCTACGACGGCGAGGGCCCGCTGCCAGTCGGCGGGCATGGGCTCCAAGGGTGTGGGCTGATCCAGTCGTTCGGTCATACCTGCACCCTAGGGGGTGGCGACCCTGATCCGAACAGCCTTTCGCCGACCCGGGTCCTCTGCCGCGACTCCGCCGGGCGCATCCTCGTACACCGCCGGCCCGACGGAGTGTCCCGGCGGAGATCGCCTGGCACGCCTGGCTGACCGAAGCCGAGCTGATCGCCCTGTCACATGACGCGGGCTTCGTCCCGGACGCCGGTGAGGCGCTGACCCGCTACCGGTCGTCGGTGGGGTAGCGGGAGCAGGCCCGGGGTGATCAGAAGGTGACGACCGAGCGGAGGACCTCGCCGCGGGACATGCGGGCGAACGCCGCTTCCACCCCGTCCAGCGGGATCGTCTCGGACACGAAGGCGTCGAGGTCGAGGCGGCCCTGCAGGTAGAGGTCGATGAGCAGCGGGAAGTCCCGCTCCGGCAGGCAGTCCCCGTACCAGGAGGACTTCAGGGCGCCGCCGCGGCCGAAGACGTCGAGGAGCGGGAGTTCGAGCTTCATGTCCGGTGTCGGGACGCCGACCAGGACGACCGTGCCGGCGAGGTCGCGGGCGTAGAAGGCCTGCTGGTAGGTCTCGGGGCGGCCCACGGCCTCGATGACCACGTCCGCGCCGTTGCCGCCGGTGAGTTCCTGGACGGCCTTGACCACGTCCTGCGTACGGGCGTTGACCGTGTGGGTGGCGCCGAGGCCCCGCGCCCACTCCAGCTTGCGGTCGTCGAGGTCGACGGCGATGATCCGCGCGGCGCCGGCCAGGCGCGCGCCGGCGACGGCCGCGTTGCCCACTCCCCCGCAGCCGATGACCGCGACGGAGTCGCCGCGTCCGACGTTGCCGGTGTTCAGGGCCGCGCCGAGGCCGGCCATCACCCCGCAGCCGAGGAGTCCGGCGGCGGCGGGCGAGGCGGCCGGGTCGACCTTGGTGCACTGCCCGGCCGCGACCAGCGTCTTCTCGGCGAAGGCACCGATGCCGAGCGCCGGGGAGAGCGGGGTGCCGTCCTCCAGGGTCATGGGCTGTGCGGCGTTGTGCGTGGCGAAGCAGTACCAGGGGCGACCGCGCTTGCAGGCGCGGCAGGTGCCGCACACGGCCCGCCAGTTGAGGATGACGAAGTCACCGGGTGCGACGGAGGTGACGTCCGGGCCCACGGCTTCGACCACGCCGGCGGCCTCGTGGCCGAGGAGGAAGGGGAATGCGTCGTTGATGCCGCCCTCGCGGTAGTGCAGGTCGGTGTGGCATACCCCGCAGGCCTGGACCTTGACCAGTGCCTCGCCCGGTCCCGGGTCGGGCACGAGGATCGTCGTCGTCTCCACCGGTGCGCCCTTGCTCCGTGCGATGACCCCTCGTACGCGATGCGTCACGTCGTACCCCGCTCTGATCGGTTCTGTCTGGATCAACGAACGTACACGGACGGGGCGGCGCAGGGGAGTTGTGTCACGTCGCGGCGTCGCCGGTGGCGAGTTCCGGCGGTAGTGCGGCGCGAAGTGCCGCCCCGAAGGCGGCCACGGCCGGGTGGGCGGCGGCGCCGCTGCGGAAGGCGAGCCGGGTGCGGCGTTCCATGCGCAGGCGGGTGAGGGCCACCGCCGGGTCCGTGGGGCCCAGTACGCCGAGCTGGGGGACGACGGCCACGCCCTGGCCGGCTGCGACGAGGGCGAGCACGGTGGCGAACTCGTCGACGTGGTGGCGGATGCGCGGGGTGAATCCGGCGGCCTGGCAGGCCCGTACGGTCATGGCGTGGCAGAGGGTGCCGGGGGTGGCGATGACCCAGGGGGCGTCCGCGTGGCCGCGCAGGACCGCCCGCTGGTCCGCGGCGGCCTCGGAGGGGGCGACGGGAGCCGCGGTCCCGGAGGGGGCGCCCGGGTCCCGGGGCGCGGCCAGGTACATGGCTTCGCCGTACAGCGGCTCGGCGGTGATCCCCGGCTCCTGCGGCGCGGGCACGAAGTCGTACTCGTGGACCAGGGCCACGTCCAGGTCCCCGGCCCGCAGCGCGTGCGCGACCGCCGCCGGGTCGGTCTCGGAGACCATCGGCTCCAGCCCCGGGTGGCGTCGCTCCAGCGCGACCAGGGCGGCGGGCACGACGGCCCGGGTGGCGGTGGGGAACGAGCCGATCCGCAGGGCGCCGGCCAGCCCGCTGCGCGCTTCGGCGAGGTCGGCCTCCGCCTGCTCCAGCCGCTCCAGTACGGCATCGGCGTGCCGGACGAGGTGCTGCGCGGCGGGGGTGAGGCGGACCCGGCGGCCGGTGCGCTCCAGGAGCGGCAGGCCGGCTTCGCGTTCCAGGACGCCGAGTTGCTGGGACACCGCCGAAGGGCTGAAGGCGAGGGCGTCGGCGACGGCGGCGATGGTTCCGCGGCGGGCGAGTTCGCGCAGCAGGCGCAGGCGTCGTACGTCGAGCATCGGCTCAGCTTACGCTTGGGATAAGGAACGCGAACTGGATTTGATGCTCCGGGGCCGCCAGGCTCGTCGGCATGGCACAGGACCTTTCCCTGCACGGGATTCACGTACCGCTCGTCACGCCCTTCACCGCGGCCGGGGCCGTCGACCCCGGCGCGCTGGAGGCGCTCGCCCACCAGGTGCTGGACGAGGGGGCCGACGGGATCGTCGCCCTCGGCACCACCGGGGAGGCCGCCACCCTCGACGGGGCGGAGCGCGACCTCGTCGTCGACGTCTGCGCGCGGGCGTGCCGGGAGCGCGGGGCGGTTCTGACCGTCGGCGCCGGCGCGAGCGGGACCCGGGCGAGCGAGGCGGCGCTGGAGCGGCTTGCGCGGTGGCCGCAGGCGCGGGCGGCGCTGGTGGCCGTGCCGTCGTTCCTGCGGCCCTCGGCCGCCGGGGTGGTGGCCCATTTCACGCGGCTGGCCCAGGTGAGCCCCGTTCCGCTGATCGTCTATCACATCCCGTACCGCACGGGGCAGCCGCTCGACGCGGCCGCACTGCGGGCGCTCGGGGAGCTGCCGGGGGTCGCCGGGGTGAAGCACGCGGTCGGCGGCATCGACCAGGACACGGTGGCGCTGCTCGGCGACCTGCCGGACGGCTTCGCCGTGATGGCGGGGGACGATGCGTACGCGTCGCCGCTGCTGGCGCTCGGCGCTGCGGGCGCGATCCTGGCCTCGGCGCATCTGGCGACGGCCCGGTTCGTGGAGCTCGCGGCGGCCTGGCGGGCGGGTGAGGCGGCTCGGGCCCGGGAGCTGGGGCACGCGCTGGCCCGGCTGTCGGCGGCGGCCTTCGCCGAGCCCAATCCGGTGGTGATCAAGGGGGTCCTCCATGCGCGGGGCCGCATCCCCACGCCGGACGTACGCCTGCCCCTGCTGCCCGCGAGCGGGGCCGCGGTACGGGCCGCGCTGGATCAGCTGGAGCAGCTGGAGCAGGCGGCGAAGACTCCGTAGGGCCGGACGGCCCGGGGGGGGCGGAGCCCGAGGCCGCCCCGGGGCCCGCGGAGCCCCGGGGCGGCGCCGCGGGGCCCCGGGAACCCGGGGTGCGGGGCACGGGAACCCGGGGTGCGGGGCCCGGAGGCCTGGATCATGGCGCGGAAGAGGGCCGAAGGCGCCGGAAAGGGCGCCCGATGAGGGATTCGCCTGCAACATGTGAGACGCCCGAATCGGATACAGATAGAGGCGACTTGTCCGTTTTAGCTTTGCGGCCCCTTAAACCGTGATGTGAGTCACTGCGCCGACCTCAACATCATTTGCCCGGCGAAGCACCATTCCCTTTTCTCCGAAAGGATTTCGGCTATTGCCCGGAGAAGTCCCCAAGGTCATTTTCCGGGCCGATACGGGGAAGTCGATCACCCGGTGGAATTCGAGCCTTGTTCCCGCCCGGCGGACTCGCTTACGGTCACGTCGTTCCCGGCGGGCAGCTGCCGAATCCGGCCGCCGCCAGGGCTCTCCCGTCCCCCACACGTGAGGAATTCCGCCATGCCCGCACTGGGTAAGCACCGCCACCCCAAGCAGAACCCGCTCGCCCGCAAGCTGGCCTTCGCCGGCACCGGTGGCGCGGCCCTGGCCCTCCCGCTGATCAGCGCGACCACCGCCGGGGCGGCTGTCACGCAGCCCGCCGTGGCGGCCGCGGCGAACACCGTGGCGCTGCCCGCGGCCAAGGTGACCGCGGAGAAGGCGGCCTCGCCGGTGACCTACTCCGTGGCGGTCGGCGACACCCTGTCGAAGATCGCGGCGGAGCACTCGGTGAGCGGCGGCTGGCACGCCCTCTACGAGGCCAACAAGGCCGCCATCGGGAGCAACCCCTCGATCATCCGCCCCGGCCTCAAGCTCAGCCTCGGCACCGCCGCGAAGGCGGCGGCCGCCAAGGCGAAGGCCGCGTCCACCGCCGCCAAGCCGGCCAAGGCGTACGCCAACAACCTCGACGGGTGGATCCGCGAGTCGCTGGACGTCATGGCCCGGCACGGAATTCCCGGCAGCTACAACGGTATTTACCGCAATGTGATGCGGGAGTCCTCGGGCAATCCCCTCGCGATCAACAACTGGGACTCCAACGCGGCGGCCGGCATTCCCTCCAAGGGTCTGCTCCAGGTCATCGACCCCACCTTCCGCGCGTACCACGTCCCCGGTACGTCGCTGGACTCGTACGACCCGGTTGCCAACATCACGGCCGCCTGCAACTACGCTGCCGCCCGCTACGGTTCGATCGACAACGTCAACGGCCCCTACTGAGGCAGGCCCACCGGGCACCACCGGAAGACCGGCCCGCTCCGCGCGGCGTCAGAGCCAGCCCTGGCTGCGGGCCGCGCGGACGGCCTCCATGCGGTTGCGGGTGCCGGTCTTGCCGATGGCCGCGGACAAGTAGTTGCGCACCGTCGACTCCGACAGGTGCAGCCGCTGCGCGATGTCGGCGACGGTCGCCCCGTCCACGGCGGCGTTGAGCACATCGGCCTCGCGTGCCGTCAGCGGATTCGGGCCGGCGCTGAGGGCGGCGGCCGCGAGCGCGGGGTCGACCACCGTCTCCCCCGCCAGCACCTTGCGCACCGCGGCGGCCAGTTCCTCCACCGGCCCGTCCTTCAGCAGGAACCCGGCGGCCCCCGCCTCCATCGCCCGGCGCAGGTAGCCGGGACGGCCGAAGGTGGTCAGGATCAGCACCTTGCAGCCGGGACAGCGCGTGCGCAGCTCGGCGGCCGCGTCGAGGCCGCTGCGGCCGGGGAGTTCGATGTCGAGCAGGGCCACGTCGGGCCGGTCCCGGAGCGCCGCGGGCACGATCTCGTCGCCGGCGGCGACCTGCGCGACCACCTCGATGTCCTCCTCCAGCCCGAGGAGCAGGGCCAGGGCGCTGCGCATCATGCCCTGGTCCTCCGCCAGCAGGACCTTGATCATCGGTGCTCCCCGTTCCCCTCTGCTGCGGCTCCGGCCGGCTCCGCCGGCAGCTCGGCGGTGACCCGGAAGCCGCCGTCCGGCGCCGGTCCGCTGCTGAGGGTGCCGCCGGCCGCGGCGAGGCGCTCGGTCAGGCCGGTCAGCCCGCTGCCCGGCGGTGTCGAGCCTACGCCGTTCCCGTCGTCGGTGATCACCAGCCGGACCCGTTCCGCGGAGCCGAGGACCTCGATCTCGCACCGGCGGGCCCGGCTGTGCCGGATGGCGTTGGTGACGGCCTCGCGGACCACCCAGCCCAGCAGCGCCGCGGACTGCGGGGGCAGCGGCGGTCCGGACTCCCGGATGAGGGGCTCGATGCCCGCGGCGGTCAGCACGCCCCGGGCCCGGTCGAGCTCCGCCGCGAGGCTGGCCTCGCGGTAGCCGGTGACCGCCTCCCGGATCTCGGTGAGTGCCTGGCGTCCCACGGACTCGATGTCCGCGACCTGGCCGAGGGCCGCTTCCATGTCGCGCGGTGCGATGCGGCGGGCCGCCTCCGCCTTCACCACGATCACCGACAGGGTGTGGCCGAGCAGGTCGTGCAGATCGCGGGAGAAGCGGAGCCGCTCCTGGTCGACCGCCGCGCGCGCGAGCTCCTGGCGGGTCTCGTGGAGTTCCTTCACCGTCTCGGACAGGGCGAGGATGGCCGCGGTGACCATCCCGGACAGGAACGTCCCGTAGACGATGCCGAGCGCGTCCCAGCCCTCGGCCCGCGCCGCGACCACCCCGGCGAGGGCGGTGATCACGACCATCACGGGGAAGAGCGTCCGGCCCCGGACCACCGCACCGGCGGCGAGGCCCCACAACGGGAAGAACAGCAGCCAGTTGTCGCCGTAGGCGAGGCCGAGGGCGCAGGTGACCGCGCCGAGCGCGGCCAGGCACCAGCGGGTGCTGGGGTGCTCGCGCGCCCGCGTGACGAAGGCCCGGAACACGAGGGTGACGTAGAGGGAGTTGAAGACGAGCAGGCCGAGCCCGCCGATCCAGGGGTCGGGCGTCTCCCCCTGGATGATGTTGGAGATGGCCCCCATGCCCACGAGCAGCCAGGGCAGCAGCGTGTGGACGCCCCGGATCTGCGTGTTCCGTTTCATGGGCCGCTCCGTCCTGCCACCGGCTTCCCGGGCGGCCCGCCCGGCCGTGCAGGGCGTGGCGTCCCGTGCGTCGTCTGCATCATGTGCACCACGGTAGGAACCGGACCGGGACCGGCGGCAGATGCAGTCGTACGGACCTGGGCAGTACGAATGTCACCGTTCAGGACCCGCGAACGGCCGTTCGGCGGGCCCTGCGGGCGCGGGCCAGGGTGCGCACGGGGGCCCGCAGGCCGTAGCCGACGTTCTTGCGGAGGGCTCCGGCGCCGGCCCGTTCCACCGCGGCCAGCTGGTGTCCCATCAGCTCGGACATCGCCGCGATCACCGGACGCAGGCCCGGCTCGACGAGGTCGAGGATGCCCGCGGTGGCAGCCAGGGCGGTCCGGGCGCGTGCGCACTCGGCGGCGAGCAGCTCCCGTACCGCGGGGGTGTCCCGGGCCTGCTCCAGGTCGGCCCGCGTCACGCCGTGCTCGGCGAGGCGGGCGCGCGGCAGGCACAGCCGGCCCTCGGCCAGGTCCCCGGCGAGGTCGGCGAGGAAGTCCACCCGCTGGGCGGCGTCGACGAAGCGCCGCCAGCCCGCCGCCTGTTCCTCTCCGGGCCCGTCCTGGTACTGCAGGCCGGTGAAGACCAGCAGCCCCGGCCAGGCGTACGCGTCGAGGTAGGCCTGGAAGTCCTCCTCCGTCGCGAAGCCGTCGAAGCGGGCCTCGGCCGTGGCCGCGCCCTCCAGGAACCGCGTGACCCAGTGCACGGGCAGCCCCCGGGCCTCGACCGCGTGGGCGTACGCGCGCAGCAGCGGGTCGGGGCTGTCGCCGGTCTTCAGCGCCGTCTCCACCCGCTCGGTCAGCGCGGCCAGACCGGCGGTCCGTTCCTGCACGGTGCCGGTCTCGGCCACGTCGTCGACCAGGTTCATGAATCCCACCCCGGCCGTCAGCCAGGGCACCAGCGGCGGCGCGGCGAGCAGGCGCAGCGTCAGGTACGGGGCGGGTTCGCGGCGCAGAACCCGGCGTGCCGCGTACGTGTAGTCGGCCCGCAGGGCGGGGCCGGAAATTCCGGCCGCCGTGAGGGTGGTGCGCCAGCTGGGCATGGGTGGGGAGCTCCTCGAACGGTGAACGGTGTGCGGCCGTACGCACGCGCGCACGGGTGGGGGTACACGGTCTCAGGAGCGGTAGACCTTCTTCACCTTGCCCTGGGTGTCGGCGTAGACGTAGCCGCCCTGGCCGTACTCGTCGCTGAGGTAGGGCCGCATCGAGGGTGTCTGGTCGAACAGCCAGGGCTCGACGATGACGTAGCGGGAGGTGGGGTTGGCCACGCCCAGCTCCTGCTTGGCCTTTTCGAGGAGGCCCGGCAGGGCGTCCCAGTTCACGGTGGCCATGTCGATCAGCGGCTCGTCGTCCTTGATGGTGCCGCCGGGGCCCGTGCGCCGGGCCTCGCCGTCGCGGTACTCGTAGCGGTCGTACGTCTTGGCCCCGGCGGCGGTGGGGATGGAGGCGAGTACGTACTCCTCGTAGACCACCATCTCCACGAAGCTCGTGGTGCCGGTCTTCTGCTGGAAGGCCTCGATCGCGGTACGGACCTTGGCCGGGGTGAGCAGGGAGCCCTTCGGGGCGGCCTTGCCCTTGGGGGTGGGGCTCGCCCCGCGGGTGGCCGACCCGGCGGAGGGGGACGCGCCGGTGGAGGCGGTGGGGCCCTTCGCGGTGCCGCCGTCCGTGGAGCGGCCGTCGGGCAGGGAGTTGTACAGGACGATCCCGCCGCCGGTCAGGGCCAGCGCGAGCACCCCGCCGATCAGCGCGGAGCGCCGGCGCGCGGGCCGGGCCACCGGGACGGGGGAGGTGGCCGAGTACGGGGAACCGCCGCCGGGGGTGAACGGCGTCGTATAGGGCTGCGGTTGGGCGGACTGCGGAGGCTGGGCGTGGACCTGTGCCTGGGGCGGCAGGGTCGGCGTGCTCGGCGGCCCGTACTGGCCCAGGGACACCGGAGGCACCACCGGTGTGGCGGGCGGGACGGGGGCGGCGGACGCGGCGGCGCCCGGGAGAGCGGCGCTCGCGTCCCGGAGCAGTTGTTGCAACTGCTCGGCGTCGGGCCGCACGGCCGGGTCCCGGACCAACAGGCGTTCCAGTACGGGCCCCAGCGGGCCGGATCGCACCGGAGCCGGGATCGGCTCGTCGAGCACGGCGACGACCGTGGCCAGACTGCTCGCCCGGCGCAGCGGATGCACGCCCTCCGCAGCCACGTACAGCAGCATGCCGAGCGACCACAGGTCGGAGGCCGCGAGCCCCTCCTCGCCGCGCACCCGCTCCGGCGCGATGTACTCGGGCGAGCCGATGAGCACCCCGGTGGAGGTCAGTGCGGTCGAGTCGTGCAGGGCCGCGATCCCGAAGTCGGTCAGCACGGCGGACCCGTCCGGACGCAACAGCACGTTGGCCGGTTTCACATCACGGTGCAGCACCCCTTCGGCGTGCGCGGCCCGCAGCGCGGACAGCACGTCGAGGCCGAGCCGCAGCACCTCCGCCACGGGCATCGGTCCGGACTCCAGCCGGTCGTGCAGGGAGCCGCCCTTGACGAGCTCCATCACGATCCACGGGTGCCCGTCGGAGCCCTCCGCGGGTTCCACGATGTGGTGGATCGTCACGACGTGGGGGTGCGCGAGGCGGGCGAGCGCCCGTGCCTCGCGCACCGCCCGCTCGCGCAGCTGGACGGCCAGCCCGGGTTGGGCCGCGGCGGTCGCCGGGTCCGGCGGGCGCACCTCCTTGAGCGCGACGTCGCGGTGCAGTGCGATGTCGCGGGCACGCCACACCGTGCCCATGCCGCCGGCCCCCAGGGGCGCGATCAGTTCGAAGCGGCTGTCGACCAGCTGTCTGCCGGCCTCACTCGTGTCCATGGCCGGTCATCGTAGGCGCAGCCGGTGTCAGCAGCGTCGCCGGTCCACCGTCACGGTGCCCTGAGCGGTGGTCACCGTACGGTCGTAACAGCCGTGCCCCGGTTCCGCTCCGTACAGCTGGTAGCGCTCCGAGCTGGTGCCGACCGCGTGCCGCTGCTCGCGCGGGACGTTGGCCGTGTAGCTCGCGTCGCCCGTGTACCGGTCGTCCAGCCATGACCGGTCCACGCGGTGGCCGCCGCGCAGGGTGACCGTCTCGGCGCGGTCGCCGAGCGCGATGACGGTGCGCAGGCGGTCCGCGGCGCCGAGGGTGGTCTCGCCGTCCATCGTGTACGTGCGCGCGGTGCGGACGGTGGTGGGGCCGCGGGTCACGCTCTCCTCGTCGGTCCAGGCGGCGGTCAGCGCGTCCTGGTTCTCGTCCTGCGTCCAGCGGTGCACGGAGGTGGCGTGGACGGCGCGGGTCACGGTGGTGGTCACCCGGCCGTGGGAGGTGTCGAGGCGGCCTGCGATGGTCAGCCGGTGGCCGCCCTCGGTGTCGAGGCGGTGCTGCGTGGTGGCGGAACCGGGCGTCCAGTGGCTGGAGTTGGCCGGTTCTCCCTCCTCGTGCCGGGTGAGGGTGCCGGTGACGACCTCCCGGTGCTCGTCCTGCCACAGCAGCAGGTTCACCGGGGTGCTCCAGCCGCTCTGGCCGGCCGGTACCCCTGCGACGGCCACCTCGATGCGGTGCGGGCGGCCGTCGTTGAGGAGCGCGGCGTACGGGGTCAGGTCGTAGACGATCGGCCGGACGTCGAAGGCGCGGGGCGCGGGCGTGACGTACCAGAGGAACGGGTTCGACCAGCCGCCGGTCCACACGGTCGGGAAGGGCGCGGCGATGCCGGCGAGTTGTCCGTCGACCAGGATGCGGACCTCGCGGTAGGGGCCCTCGGCGGCCTTGCAGGAGTACGGGGCCGCGTCGGGGGTGGTCATGTACCAGTATTCCTCGCAGCCGCCGCCGGAGCCGGTGGCGTACACCTCGGCGAGGAGCCGCTCGGTGTTGCGCGGGGTGGTGAGGGCGGGGGCGGTGAGCGGCAGGACGCGGTCGGGGGTGTCGGGCGCCGGGTTGCGCCCGTCGGCGGCGTGGAAGGTGAGGGTCACCTTGACGTCGATGACGCCGGTGTAGGTGTCGTTGACGACGTTGCCGATCAGCATCTCGACGGGCTGGGGGCGGCTGAGGGTGTCGCGGTAGCGGGTGACGTCCTTCTCCACGGACCAGGTGATGCCGTCGGGCGAGGGCTCGGGGGTGGAGGTGCGCAGGATCTCCACGCCGCCGAGGGAGAGGTGGCCGAGGCGGTCGTACTGGCGGCCCTTGACCTTGCCGTCGAGGCGCAGGACCACCTTGGACCAGCGGCGCCCGTCGTCGCCTCCCCCGCAGCCGGTCGGCGGCACGTAGCTGCCCAGGTAGGGGGTGAAGTCGCGGAACTGTGCCTCGGCGAGGGTCAGCTCGCAGGAGGCGGTCGCGGGCCGGGATACCGGTGGGGCGGCGGTGAGCGGGTCGTGCCAGTCGGTCCCGAACTCTGCGGGCGGCTCACTCGCGTGGGCGTGCTCCCCCGCGCCGCCGGAGCCGGGTACGGCGCCGGCGGGGCGGCCGGGGGCGGCGCCTGCGGGTCCCGCGGCGGCGGCCAGGGTGCCGGCGGCGAGCACGAGCGCGCCGAGCAGCCCCGTGATCCTGTGTCGTGTCATGGCCCCGCAGTGAATCCCGCCCTGCCCCGCGGGCACCAGGCCCGCCGCCCCGCCCCTGGCCGGATCTCGCCCCCGCCGTGCGCTACGCCGGGGCGGGCAGCACGGCGATGCCGTCGTCGTCCGCGTGGACCGTGTCGCCGGGGCGGAAGGTGACGGTCCCGATGGTGATCGGGGCGTCCACCGTTCCCGCGCCGGTTTTGCCGCTCTTGCGGGGGACCGTGCCCAGGGCCTTGATGCCGAGGTCGAGACCCGCCAGCGCAACGCTGTCGCGGACCGCGCCGTTGATGATCAGGCCGGCCCAGCCGTTGCGCCGGGCCGCCCCGGCGATCAGGTCGCCGGTGAGGGCCGTGCGCAGGGAGCCGCCGCCGTCCACCACGAGGACGGCGCCCTCGCCGGGCGAGTGGACCAGGTCCCGCAGCAGGGCGTTGTCCTCGTGGCAGGAAAGCGTCCGCACCGGGCCGGCGAACAGCCTGCGCCCGCCGAACTGGCGGAAGACGGTGGTGCAGATGAGCAGGGCCTCGCCGTGCTCGTCGTACAGGTCGCTGGTGGGGACGGGTGTCACGCTCATGTTGCTCTGGGCTCCTCGCAGCCGGTACGTCGCGCCGTGCGGCCCAGCGTAGGCCCCGGTGTCAGTCCCGGGAGTGGCCGAACAGCAGCCGGTAGGCGATGAGCAGGACCAGTGAGCCCGCGATGGCGGAGCCCCAGGTGGCGGGGTCGTAGAACTCGTTCGCGATCGGCTTGTCCAGGAACTTCGCGGAGAGCCAGCCGCCGGTGAAGGCGCCCGCGATGCCGATGAGGGTGGTTCCGATCAGGCCGCCGGGGTCACGTCCGGGCAGCAGAAGCTTGGCTATGGCGCCGGCGAGCAGCCCCAGGACGATCCAGCTGACGATCCCCATGCCGTGTTCACTCCGCTTCGTCGGTGCAGGTGAGTACGTGGACGCACTCTCCCGCAAGGACGCGCGCCGGGCCGGTCCGGTTCTCCCGTCAGGCCGCCACCCGGTGGCTCATCGCCGCCGTGGCGGCGGGCTGCGGACCCGGCTGCGGGCCCGGCTGCGGACCGGGCTGCGGGCCCGGTGCCGCGCGGGTCAGCAGCAGCACCCCGCGGGCCGCGGCCAGCGCACCGGCCACCGCCAGCAGCAGCCCCAGTGCGCCCCCTTGGAGCCGCTCCCCCAGCAGGACCATGCCGATGGCGGCCGCGGCGAGCGGGTTGGCCAGGTTCACCACGGCGAGCGGGGCGCCGAGCCCGCCCCGGTAGGCGCGCTGCGACAGCAGCATCCCGCCCACCGCGAACAGCATCACGAGCAGGGCCACCGACACGACCCGGACGCTGAGGAGGGGGCCGCCCCGGCCGGCCGCCACCGCCACCGTCTGGGTCAGGGCGGAGGCCACGGCCGAGGCCAGCCCCGACGCGGTGGCGTGCCGCAGCCCGGAACGCACGTCGCGGCGCGCGGTGAGCAGCAGGATCACGGCGGTGGTCGCACCGGAGACGGCGAGGGCCTCGGCGAGGGTGAGGGTGTCGTCGGGAGCCGGGCCGGAGGCCGGGAGCAGCAGCAGGCCGAGCCCGGCGACGGTGGCCAGGGTGCCCCGCCATTCGGTGGCGGCGACCCGTCGGCCGGCCCGGTGCGCCCCCAGCGGGACGGCGGCCACGAGGGTGAGCGCTCCCAGCGGCTGGACCAGGGTCAGCGGCCCGTACCGCAGGGCGGCGGCGTGCAGCAGCGCCGCGGCGGCGTTGAGCCCGGCGGACCACCACCAGGCGCCGTTGCCGAGCAGCTCGCGGGCGCTGCGGGCCACGGCGGCGCGGGCGAGCCGCTCCTGGGCCACGGCCGCGGCCGCGTAGGCCACCGCGGAGGCCAGGCAGAGCAGGACGGCGAGGACGGTGGCGTTCACCGGCCCACCCCCGCGACCGCGGCCTGCGCTCCGGCCGCCCCGAGCCCGGCCCCGAGCCCGTCCTCGGAAACGGCCCCGACGGGCCGCGCCTCGGTCCCGGCCCCGGAAGCGGCGGCGGCCCCGGCAGCGGCCTCCGCCCCTGCAGCGGGCCGCGCCCGGGGCAGGTGGCGTACGACCGGCACGGACCGGGACGCGGTGCGGGCGGCCGGGCGCGGCACCAGCAGCAGCGCCGCCCCGAGCAGCACGGCGGCGACGGCCGCGTCGAGCCAGTAGTGGTTGGCGGTACCGACGATCACGAGCAGGGTCGCCAGCGGATGCAGCAGCCACAGGACCCGCAGGCGGGAGGAGGTGGCGGCCATCATGCCGAGCGCGAGCATCAGTGCCCAGCCGAAGTGAAGCGAGGGCATCGCGGCGAACTGGTTGGCCAGGGTGTCGGCGGCGGGAGCGGCCCGGTAGACGGCGGGCCCGTAGACCTGCGCCGTGTCCACCAGGTGCGCGGCGGCCAGCATCCGCGGCGGTGCGAGCGGGAAGGCGAGGTGCAGGGCGAGGGCGGCGCCGGTCAGGACGGCCAGGACGCGGCGGACCCACAGGTAGTGGCCGGGCCGGCGCAGGTAGAGCCAGACCAGGAAGACCACGGTGGCGGGGAAGTGCACCGCCGCGTAGTACGTGTTCGCGGCGTGGACGAGCAGGTCCCCGCCGCCGCCCGGGGCCCCCTGGCCGCCGTGCAGGAGCAGGCGCTGCACCAGGCCCTCACCGGGCAGGTGCAGGGCCCGTTCGGCGTCCCAGATCCGGGCGGCATTGCGGAAGGCCTCGTCGGTGCGGTCGGTCGCCAGCAGCCGGCCGGCCTTGTAGACGGCGAACAGGCCCGCGACGAGGAGCAGCTCGCGTATGAGGCGGCGCCGCTGCCCGGTGCCCGGGCCGGCGGCGGGCCCGTCGGGTGTCGTGTGGGAGGTCATTCCCCCGGTCTCTCTTCCTGTACTCGCGCTGTGCTCGCGCGCCGCTCGTCAGGCCGATGGGGCACCGGTGCACGGCGGCCGGTTCCGGCCACCCGCTCCATCGACACGCCAGTGTATCGATACATTCGCGTATCGATACGCTGGTGTACCGATACGGTGCCGTTTCCCGTACACTTTCTGCAGGAACCCGCCTCACCCCGCCGCGGAGCCCCGAGGAGAGCCGCCCACCATGACGTCGACGCCGCCCGCCGCGCGCCGCTCCAAGATCACCCCGGAGCGGGTGCAGGAGTTCTACGACGCCGTCCTGGAGCAGCTGCGCGAGCACGGGTACGAAGCGTTGACCATGGAGGGCGTGGCCGCCCGGGCCTGCTGCGGGAAGTCCACGCTCTACCGGCAGTGGAAGACCAAGCCGCAGCTCGTCGCGGCGGCCCTGCGCGCGAACCGGCAGGGCACGCTGGCTGCCGTGGACACCGGGACGCTCGCCGGCGACCTGCGCGAGGCCGCCCGGATCGCGGCGGGCAACTCGGGCCGCGACACCCGGCTCACCGAGGCCCTCGCCCACGCGGTGCTGAGCGACAAGGAACTGCAGGCCGCGCTGCGCGAGGCCCTCATCGAGCCCGAACTGGCCGCCTTCGACGCGATGGTGGCCCGGGCCGTGGCCCGCGGCGAGATCGCCCCGGACCATCCGGCCGTGGAGTTCCTCCCGGCCCAGCTGATGGGCGTCCTGCGGATCCGGCCGGTACTGGAGGGGCGGTACGCCGACGCCGACTACCTGGTCCGCTTCGTGGAGGCGGCCCTGCTCCCCGCCCTGGGCCTGGCCCCGGTCCCGACCCCGGCCCCGGCCGGCACACCGGACCCGGTCGTGCCCCCGGGCCCCGGCCGCATTCCGGCCCCCTGAACCGGCGGGCCGCCGTCACCGATGACCGGACGGCGGCCCGCCCGCGCTGCCTCGTGGGGACGGCGGCAGCGCGCCACCCGGACGGCGTGGCGGTCGCCCACTCAAGGGAGCGACCGCCGCCCGGTCTGAGCGGCCCCTCCGATGCCCCCTCCGGCTGCCGCCGTCAGGGGCGGGCGGCCCCCATGGCCCGGACGAACTCCGCCGGATCGGCGTCGAACCCCCGCACGGCCGCGTCCAGCGACCAGCCGCCCGACCCGTCGCGCGTGAACTGCGCGACGGTGGCGGCGGTGGCCGTCGGCACGCCCGCGAAATCGCTCACGGCGAGATCCGTGTAGCCCTCGCGGATCCGGATCCCGGTGCCGGCGATGGCGGCGAAGGTCTTCGTCCGGGCGCCGCGCGGACCGGTGTCCTGGATCACCACGCCCACCACGACACGCGCCAGCTCCGCCGCCATCCGGTCCAGTTCGAGGGTCATCACCTCGTCGTAGCCGAAGCCCTGACCGGTCTGGCTGTCCCGGTTCAAGGTGATCGTGCCGTCCGGGGAACGGCTGCCGAAGTGCACGAGGTGGACGGGCTCTCCGTGCGGGTCGGCCGCGGTGTAGACCGCGGCGACGATGTCCAGGTCGTGCGCGGGCGTGCCGGAGGGGCTCGGATCCCACCGCAGTGCGATCTCCACCTTGGCCAGGCTCTTGCGCACCCCGCTCGCCGAATCGCTCACCGAACTGCTCACCGAACTCCCCCTCCACTCGCCGCGCGTTGCCCGGCCATGCTGTCATGCGGCGGCCACGGCGGCCCGTACGACCGTACATTTACGGCCAGTTCGGCCGTGGCCGGTCGAGGGGACCGTCACCGTCCCGGGTCCACCCGTACGGTCTCCACCCAGGCCGGCGGCTGCGGCGCACCGGCCCCGATCAGCGCGGCGATCAGCCGGCAGGACGGGCTCTCCTCGGGCCACGGCGTGAATCCGTCGGTCAGCACGACGACGATGTTCGGCCGGTCGGGCATCGCCAGCGCGGCGCGGATCCCGACCCGCATGTCCGTCCCGCCGCCCCCGGCCAGGGTGACCTGCTCGGTGCTCGTCACCCGGCTCAAGGTGTGCACATCCGCATCGCAGGCCAGGACCGCGACCCGGTTGCCGCGGACCCCCACCTCGCGCAGGACACCGGTCACCTCGCCGAGCGCGGCGGCGAGTTCCTCCTCGCCCATCGAGCCCGAGGTGTCGATGACGACGGCGACCCGCGGCAGCGGCCGGCGCAGGCTGGGCAGCACCACCCGGCCGCCGAGGGCGGGGGTGCGGCGCGAGGGACGGCGGTACGTGTAGTCCACCGCTCCGCCCGCCCACGCGGCGGCCTCCCGTACGGCGCCGGACAGCGCGCGGCGCCAGTCGACGGTGGGCTCCAGCAGTTCCCGGGCCCAGCGCTGCCAGCCCTCGGGGAGGCTGCCCCGGGTGCGCTGGTGGGCCCGCATCGCCTGGGCCGTCTGGCGGCGCAGCGCCTCCGCCTCGACCGGGCCGATCCGGGCGGGACCCCCGCCCTCGCCCAGGTCCCAGGGCATCGGCGTCCCGTGGGCGCCCGAGCCGCACTCCGCCGCGTGCGGCGGGGAGGCCGGGATCGCGGCCAGGTACGACTCGAACATGCCACCGGTGGGCAGGCCGAAGAGCCTCGGCTCCATCCGGCCCTCGGGCAGGGCGAGGCCGTCGGCGAGGAGGTCGTCGTTGATCTCGCAGTCCTGGGCGATGTTGATCCGCAGCCGGTCGCCCTGGTCGGCGGCCGGCAGCCGGTCCGCCCGGCCGTGGTGGTCGCGCAGCAGGTGGGCCACCTCGTGGATCCACACCCCGGCCAGTTCCGCCACGGGCGTCGCGTCGACGAAGGCGGGCGCGACGTAGCAGCGCCAGTGCCGGTCCACGCCCATGGTGCGGATCGCCGCCGAGGGCACGACGGTGAGCGCGTACAGGGCGGAGGCCAGGTACGGCCGGGCCTCGGCCGCCTTGAAGCGGGCGGCGAGCAGTTTCGCCCGGTCCAGCCGGGCGCCCGCCACCACGCGTTCCGGGGTCTCGTCGGGCAGGCCGTTCTCGGACGCGGTCATGCGCCGGTCAGCCGCCGCCCGGCAGAGCGCCGGAGAGCTGGAGCAGTTCGACGAACGCGTCGATGCCGGCGGGCACCGGCCAGTCCAGGTCCCGCATCGCGGCGAGGTCGGTGGCGGCCCGCGCGGCCACGTCGGGCACTCCCGCGTCCACGGCCTTGGCGAGTACGGCCCAGCCTGCCTCCCAGCGGGGACGGGTCAGCTCGGCCTGGACGGCCGCCACCACGGCGATGAGGAAGGCCAGTTGCCGGTCACCGCGTTCGGGCAGGGCGAAGGCGTCCGGGTCGGCCAGGACCCGGTCGGGGTCGGGCAGGTCGAGGTGCTCCATGTACGACAGCAGCTCGATCCCGGCGGCCTCTCCGACGGCGCCGGTCAGCGCCGCGGCCAGGGCCTCCCGTCCCGCGCCGGTGGCGTAGCCGGTGGCCAGCAGGCGTAGCGCCATCTCCCAGGTGCGCGGGGAGGGCCAGGCCCGCCCGCGGCCCTCGGCCTCGTCCGGCATGTGGTGGACGAGCCCGGGGCGGGCGGTGAGGAAGCCGGAGACGACGCCGCGGGCCCGTGCCACGGCACCGGGGACCCGGGCGGGATCGACCGCGGGGAGGACGACCTCCGGCCAGGTGCCGGCCATGCCGCGGGCCACGGTGCGCGGGTCGTGGGTCCAGGCGAGGTGGACGAAGCGGTTGGCGAGCGGCGGGCTGAGGTGCCAGCCGTCCGCCGCGCTGGACGGCGGGTTGGCCGCGGCGACGATCCGCACCGGCTCCGGCAGGACGAGGCTGCCGACCCGGCGTTCCAGGACCACGCGCAGCAGGGCCGCCTGCACGGCCGGCGGGGCGGAGGACAACTCGTCGAAGAACAGCAGTCCGTGGCCGGTGCGGGCGAGGCGTACCGCCCAGTCCGGCGGGGCCATGGGCACGCCGGTGGTGGCGGGGTCGTCGCCGACGACGGGCAACCCGGCGAAGTCCGAGGGTTCGTGGACGCTCGCGATGACCGTCTCCAGCCCCACGTCGAGCGCGGTGGCGAGCTGTTCCATGCCGGCGGACTTGCCGATGCCCGGCTCGCCCCACAGCAGGACCGGCTGATTGGCCGTCACGGCCAGGGCGAGCGCCTCCAGTTGGGGGTGGGAGGCGGGTTCGGTGCGGGTGGCGCGCAGGCGCGCGCCCAGGGCGTCGGCGGCCGCGAGGGCCGGCGGCGGGGTGCTCAC
Organism: Streptomyces sp. NPDC006326; assembly: GCF_040612915.1. Classification (NCBI taxonomy): domain Bacteria; kingdom Bacillati; phylum Actinomycetota; class Actinomycetes; order Kitasatosporales; family Streptomycetaceae; genus Streptomyces; species Streptomyces sp. NPDC006326. Next base: position 20,040 of record NZ_JBEXRC010000068.1, read on the forward strand.
AGGTCGTCTTCCCGTTCGTCCATGTACTCGTCGAACCACTCGGACCCCAGGCCGGGGAACTGCTCTTCCACCCGGCTGCCCAGGAAGGCGAGGTCGCTGCGCTGGTAGCGGCGGATGACCTGGGCGAGCGACAGGTCCTGGTCGTCGACGACGTCGATCCGGCTCCCGGCGTCCAGCAGCGCCCGGACCAGGTCGGCCGATCCCCCGTACTGGACGGCCGTCTGGAGCGGGGTGAGAGCCGTCTTGGAGCGGGCTTCGAGGTCCAGGCCGGCCGCCAGCAGCCGGGGCATCAGGACCTCGTGGTCGAGGAGGTGGAGCACGTGCAGCAGCGTGTACCCGCGGGCGTCGCGGACCCGGGGGTCGGTGCCCGCGTCCAGCAGCGCCGTGACACCGGGGGTGTCGCCGTGCTGGGCCCGCAGGAACAGTTCCCGCCGCTCGTCCCGCAGGGCGCGGGGCAGCCGCCCCTCCCCGCTGGTCCAGGTCTGCTGTACGGCGAAGCAGCCCGCGACGGCGCCGCCGAACGCCCGCATGGCGCGCTCGCGCTGCTGCTCCTCCGCGCTGTGCACCGGCAGGTCGAGTGCGCCGCCCTGGGAGCGGACCTCGTGCCATGCGCCGCGGCAGCGCACCCGTACGGCCTTCGGCTCGGCCGGCTCGGGCGGCCCCGCCGCGGGAGCGGCCTGCGGGAAGAGGGCGGAGCAGACGAGGGGGTGCAGTTCGGCGGGGGTGATCCGGCCGGTGCGCAGGAGTTCCAGGTCGGGTGAGCGCTGCCAGGCGTACTGCGGCAGCCTGGGAATCCCCTCGAAGCCGCGGTTCTCGACGACGCGGATCCGCAGCCGGGCGTCCGCGCCGGTGCCGGCCTGCTCCAGCAGGAACGGATGGCCGCGGGCGATCCGGAAGGTGTCGCCCGCCCCGGCCGCCGTGAGGCTCCGTACCGCGGGTACCAGCCGGGCCAGGTCGATGCGGGCGCCCGCCAGGACCGACTCCGGGACGATCGCCCGGCCGTACGTCGGGGGCCGCGGCACGGTCAGGTCGCGTTCCAGGCCGGCGGCTTCATACGCCTCTGCGGCGCGGCCGTCCCGGTGCAGGAGGGCGATCCATTCGGCGTGTCCGGCCGGGTCGGCTGCGCCCGGGTCGGCGGTGGGCAGCTCGTCCGGGCCGAGCGGGGTCCCGTCCGGGCGGAGGAACGGCAGCCGGCCCGGGACGCCGCCGAGGAGCTCGGGCAGTGCGGCGGTGTGCCGGGCGTCCCACAAGGGGCGGGCCGCGGTCCAGTCCTCGCCCTGGAAGGCGACGGCGTAGAACGAGGAGGGGGAGCAGCTGAGGTCCGGCACGGCGACCGGGGCGCAGTGCAGCCGGAGCCGCTGCGGGCCCTCCGTCATCGGGCCGGTGGTGACGGACATGACGGGGGCTTCGGCGCCGGTGCCGTAGCGCGCCAGCAGGATCCGCACGTCGGGCTTGAGGGTGGTGCGGCCGCCCAGGAGGCGGGGCACGTGCCAGCGCAGCAGGTCGGGTGCGAGGTGGCGCAGGTCCTCCTCGACCGCCTCGGCGACCGCGGCTCCGTGGCGGGCGGCGACACCGGGCAGGTCGAAGGCGACGTCGACGGCGGCCGCCGCGCAGGCGGCCCGCCAGTCGCCGGCCAGGCGGTGCCCGGTGGCGCGGCGGATCATCCAGCCGGGTACGGCGTGGCGGCGGATCCGCTGCCAGACCGGGCCGTCCTCGGGCAGGAGCCCGCCGGGCAGGGTCGTGGCCGCGCTCACCGGTACACGCTCGTGATCGCGGCGAGGTCGGGGTGGGCGGGACGGGCGGGCCGCAGCCGTGCGGTGAAGGAACGCTTCACCTTGCGGGGCAGGCCGGGGCCCAGGCCGACGTACTCCAGCGGGGAGCCTTCGGGCACGGCGGCCAGCAGGCTCTTCGCTCCGCGCCCGGTGAGCCCGGTGTGGCGCAGTTCCAGGCGGCGCAGCGGACTGCCGGGGAGGGCGGCGGCGAGGGCGTACGCCCCCTCGTCGCCGGTGTCGTTGCCCGGGGAGCCGAGGCTGCGCTCGGACATGGCCCGGCCCAGGTCCAGGGCTTCGATGCCGCCGAGGGCGTCGGCGAGGGCGCGGGCGCCGGCGGGTCCGATGCCGTTGCCGCCGAGTCCGAGGCGGACCGGCCGCGCGGGGTCGGCGGCCGCGGCCGCGGCGAGGACGGCGGTGCCGGCGTCGCCGAGGTGGTTGGCGGGGAGGTACAGCTCGCGCACCCCGGCCTCCCGGATGAGGGCGGCGAGCAGCGGTGCGGCCTCGGCGGTGAGGCCGTTGCCGCCGAGGAAGAGCCGTTCGAGCGGGGTCTCGCGCTCGCGGAGGGCGTCGAGGAGGAGGCGTACGCCCTCGGCTCCGATGCCGGTGTTGACCAGGTCGAGGGTGCGCAGGGTGTGGTTGCGCCGCACCAGGGCGGCGAGGGTGCGGGCGCCGTCCTCGTGGAGCGGGTTGCGCTTGAGCCACAGGGCCCGGACGGTGGTGTCGTCCGCGAGGGCCTCGGCGAGCGCCGCCACTCCGTCGGGGCCGATGCGGTTGCAGCCGAGGTAGAGGGTGTGCAGCCCGTGACCGGACGTCCGTCCCGGGCCCGCTTCGCGCTCCCGCCCTCCGCGCAGGGCCTCGGAGAGCGCGCGGGCCCCCTCGTCGCCGAGGGAGTTGGTGCCGAGGAGCAGGTGGCGGGCGTGCGGGGAGTCCGCGGCCGCGGCCGCGATCCGGGCCGCGCCGACGGGCCCGAGGCCCTGCTTGCACAGGTCGACGCGACCGTCCGCGCGCAGGGTCCCGACCGGGAAGGCCTCGTCGGGTCCGAGGGCGTCGCCGGACGCGAGGCGGGCGAGCAGCGGTTCGAGTCCGGCGGGGTCGGTAAGCGGCAGGTCGGGGTGCTCGATCGCGGGGCACCGTACGGGTGTCGGCTGTGTCATCACCACTCCACCGGTTCTTCGCCGGTGACCGGCGTCCACAACGACATGACGACCTCACGAACACGTGAAGAAGGCGCAAGACCGGTCGGATTCGAACCGACGTCCTCCAGCTCGATGCGTGGGCGCGACGACCTCTGCGCTACGGCCTTGCTGGCGGAGATCATACCGTCCCGCCGGGCCGGACTCGATCACCAGTTTGAAATGGGGATCCGGCCACTGCCGGACCGTCACCAGCCCCGCCCGGCGCGCACGCCCGGCCCCGCGGGGCGTTTCCGGGGTGCACGACCGGCGCAATGTCCGGATGAAGCGGATTTGGACACCTTCACCGATAAGAGGGGATCTACATCCTCTCGTACCGAACTGCGCACTGTGGTAGCCCTCTTTATCCCGTTCACACCCGAATCCGCCGGAGAAAGACCGGCCGAGCCGGATCGTTACCTCAAGTTTTGCTCAGATCCAGTGACATGCCGCGTGCCGCCTTCCTAGCTTCCTCGTACACGCGTCTCGACGCTTCTCACGTCCCCGCGGTTCCACGCGCACCGGCGATCCCGTCTCCGCGTCCCGCGACCCCAGGAAAGAGTGCAGCAATGAAGGTTCCCAAGGCCGGTGCTTTGGCCGCAGTGATCGGCCTCGCCCTGACCGCCTCCGGCTGCGGCGGTGACGACGGCCCCCAGGGGAACCTCTCCATCGGCATCAAGTTCGACCAGCCGGGCGTCGGGCTGCGCGAGGCGGGGGGCACCTTCTCCGGTTTCGACGTGGACGTGTCCACGTACATCGCCAAGGAGCTGGGCTACAAGCCGGAGAAGATCGAGTTCAAGCGCGTCGACAGCTCCGACCGCGAGCTGCTGCTCCAGTACAACGAGGTCAAGTTCGTCGCGGCGAGCTACTCGATCAACGACAAGCGCAAGGAGAAGGTCGACTTCGCCGGCCCCTACTTCCTCGCGCACCAGGACCTGATGGTCCGGGCCGGTGACACGTCGATCACCAAGCCCGAGGACCTCAACAACAAGAACCTGTGCTCGGTCACCGGCTCCACTTCGGCGGAGAACATGAAGAGCAAGCTGGCCCCCAAGGCGAGTCTCCTGGAGCTCGAAAGCTACTCGGAGTGCGTCTTCGCCCTCGCCGACGGCCGCGTCGACGCCATGACCACGGACAACTCCATCCTGGCCGGGTACGCCGCCCAGAAGGAGAACGCCGGGAAGTTCAAGCTGATCGGGCTGAGCCTGAGCAACGAGAACTACGGCATCGGCGTCAAGAAGGGCGACAAGGAGCTCCAGGTCAAGATCAATGCCGCCCTCAAGAAGATGGTCGAGGACGGCTCCTGGGACGCGGCGGTGAAGAAGAACTTCGGTTCGGCCAACTACAAGAGCGAGCCGGCCCCGCCGATCACATCGGGCAGCTGACGATCGTCGACGCGGTGGCCGGGTCCGACCAGTCGGAGTCGAACGCCGCGTTGACGACGTAGAGGCGGCCGCGGTGGACCGCGGCCGTCGTCGGCTCGTCGAAGCGCGGGTCGGTGATCTGCTTGACGAACGCGGCGCGGCGCCCGTCCGTGCTGAGCGTGAACACGTCCACCGCGTAGGCCCAGTTGCGTACGACGTACAGGGTGCGGCCGTGGAGGACGAGTCCGTCGCCGTTGCCGACCGCCCCGCCGTCGAGCGGGATGCGGTCGGCGGCGCCGGTGCGCGGGTCGATGCGGAACAGCGCCTGGGCGTTGTCGTTGACCACCACGAGTGCACGGCCGTCCGGGGTGCGCTCGATGCCGTTGGAGCCCCAGACCTGGCCGCCGGGCGGGGTGGGCAGCCATTCGCCGCCCAGCGCGAGCGGGCGCGGCACCGCGCCGGGGCCCGGAGGCAGGAAGTACAGGGTGTCGTTGAAGGAGTCGGTGAACCAGGCGCCGCCGCAGCCGATGACCACGTCGTTGACGAAGGCGGTTCCGGTCGCCGCCCGGTGCGTGGCCAGGATCCGGCCGTCGGCGGCCCGTACGACGCGGATCTCGCCGCTGTCGCCGCCCGCGACGAGCAGTCTCCCGTAGCCGTCGAGCGTGAGGCCGACCGCCATCGGGCCCGTTCCGCGCAGGAGGATCCGGCCCGTGCCCGTGGCGAGATCCGCACGGTAGATCGACCCGTCCAGCAGCGATCCGGTGTAGGCGATGCCGCCCGGTGAGACGGTGATGCCCTCCGGCTGGAAGCCCGGCGGGGTGGCGATGGTGTCCGGGCGGTCGGCAACGGCTGCCGTACCGGCTCCGGGCCCGTTCTGGCCCCGGGCCCGGGCGGGCGGTGTGAGCGGTCCCACGACGGCCGCGCCGCCGAGCGCTGCGGCCGCGCCGAGGAGGAACCTGCGCCGGCCCACGGGTGCAGTCATGTGATGTCCTTCCAACCGTCTTGAAAATGGCGGTAGTTGATGCCGCATCGGCTGACCCCGCAACCTCAGCACATCACCGGCGTCCGGAAAAGGGATGCCGAGGGTCAGAATCCGGACTCCTGAAACATGGTGTTTACCTGTTGGGCACATGACAATGTGAGCCTCGCTCTGCCACCTGACGCCCCGCCAACTGCACCGGCGGGGGCGGTGTACGTGAAGAGGTGCCCCCACACCATGAGACTTTTCCGCCACACACCCTGGGCAGCCGGGCTCGCCGCCGCAGCCCTCCTGCTCGTGCCGGCCACCGCGTCGGCCGGCTCGCAGCGTCCGGCGGCTCCCCACGCCGACGCCGCGGCCGCGGCCACCACCGCCGCCACCGTGGACGAGTACTACGCCACGGCCGAGGGCAAGACCGGTGCCGCCCTGAAGACCGCGCTCCACAACATCATCAAGAACCAGTCCAAGGTCACCTACGACGGCGTGTGGAACGCGCTGAAGGTGACCGACCAGGACCCGGCGAACCCGAACAACGTCATCCTGGTCTACTCCGGCCGCTCCCAGTCCAAGTCCACCAACGGCGGCGGCGTCAACGACTGGAACCGCGAGCACGTCTGGGCCAAGAGCCACGGCGACTTCGGCACGGTCACCGGCCCCGGTACCGACCTGCACCACCTGCGCCCCGAGGACGTCACGGTCAACAGCACCCGGGGCAACAAGGACTTCGACATGGGCGGCAGCCCGGTCTCCGAGGCCCCCGGCAGCTACACCGACGCCGACTCCTTCGAGCCGCGCGACGCGGTCAAGGGCGATGTCGCGCGCATGCTGCTCTACATGGCCGTCCGCTACGAGGGCGAGGACGGCTTCCCGAACCTGGAGATGAACGACCGGGTCAACAACGGCACGGCCCCGTACTTCGGCCGGCTGAGCCTGCTCAAGCAGTGGAACCAGCAGGACCCGCCGGACGCCTTCGAGCAGCGCCGCAACCAGGTCATATTCGACACGTTCCAGCACAACCGGAACCCGTTCATCGACCACCCGGAGTGGGTCAACTCCATCTGGTGACCCCCGCTCGCCCGGGATTGGCCCGCTCCCGGGCGGGTATGCGCAGGTCAGAGCTGCTGTCCGCGCCCGGCGACGGCAGCCCGTGGAGGTAGCCATGGACGGAGGGGGACTCTCCGACCGCGAGCGGCATGAGCTGTCCGCGATCGAGGCCCAACTCAAGGCCGACCGTTCGCTCGACCGGATCCTGCGCTCCGCGCACCTGCGTCACCGCATGCTGGCCGCCTGTGGGCTCGCCGCGGTGACGCTGGCGCTGCTGATCGCCGCTGCGGTCACCGTCTCACTGCCGCTGATCTGGGCCTTCGCCGGCGCCTGGGTGCTGACCGTGATCACCGCCCTGCCGCTGGCCGGCCAGTGGGTCCGGCGCCGGTGGCAGCGCCGCGAGCGCTCCGGCACGGGTACGACGAGTACCCCTGCGTGAACAGCAGTCCGGGGACCGGCCGGCTCAGCCGGCCGGGCCCCCCCGCCGGGGCGCGGGGGGCGTTTTAACGGCCGATCGGAATAGCAAACGTCTTAAATACAGACACTGTGAGGTTTATATAGTATT
>NZ_JBEXRC010000069.1:0-26917 GCF_040612915.1 Streptomyces sp. NPDC006326
CCGTCGTCCCCGCGGGACGACGGCACACGGCGCTTCGCGCCGCCGCGGAGACGGACACGGAAACGGGGGCGCCCCCTCTCCTCGCGGCAGCAGCCGCGAACGAAAGGGGGCGCCCCCGAAGGCCGGGCCGGCTCAGTGCGGGACCGGGCAGCCGTCCGGACCGCACACGTGCCCGCCCGCACCGCTGCCGACCACCTGCAGCGGCGACCGGTTCCCCCACGCCTGCGCCAGCGCCCGGGAGAAGGCGTCCACGGGCTGGGCCCCGGACACCCCGTACGTCCGGTCGAACACGAAGAAGGGCACCCCCTGCGCCCCCAGCTGCGCCGCCTCCCGCTCATCGGCCCGTACGTCCTCGGCGTAGGCCTTGGGGTCGGCGAGCACCGCCCGGGCCGCACCGGCGTCGAGCCCCGCCTCGACGGCCAGTTCGACCAGCCGCTCGTCATCGTTGAAGAGTGAGCGCTCCTCGGCGAAGTTCGCCCGGTACAGGAGCCCGACCAACTCGTGCTGGCGGCCCTGCGCCTTGGCGAAGTGCAGCAGCCGGTGGATGTCGAAAGTGCCCCCGTGGTCCCGGCCTTGGACGTACGGCAGCCCCTCGCCCGCGGACTGCCGCGTCAGGTTCTTCTCGTTGGCCAGCGCCTGCGCCTCGCTCCAGCCCTTGCCCCGCATCAGCACCTTGATGATGGGCTCGACATCCGCCTTGCCGCGCCCCGGCTCCAACTCGAAGGACTTGTGCACCACCTCCACCGCCTCCCGGTGCGGGAAGGCGGCCAGGGCCTTCTCGAACCGGGCCTGGGCCACGTAGCACCAGGGGCAGGTGATGTCCGACCAGATCTCCACGCGCATGAGCGGTTTCCCTTCCAAGGGCGACAAGAGGAGCGGACTGCGCTCCTGCGGACCCAACTGGGATTCCCGGGCGATCCTTCCCCTCGTCTCCACACTTGCACTTAGTTCAAGTCCTGGGTTACGTTCTCCTCGGCAAGCAACTGAACTTAGTTCAAGTGCCCTTCGTCAAGGAGACCCGATGAACGTCCTCGCCGCCGTCTGCCAACTGCTCGTCGCGCTCGCCTTCCTGAGCATCCCGCTGGTCCGCCACCGCTTCGGACCGGCCGCCAAGGCCGCCGCGGACGCCGAGCTGACCCGTCAGGGCGTACGCCCGGCCGTACTGGAGGAGAACGGCCTCCGCTTCGACGCCGGCGGCCACGAGACCTGGGCCCCGGTGGCGGTGGCCACCGTGATGACCGCGCTGGCCGCCCTCAACCTGGCCCGCCACTCCTGGGATTCGGCCCTGACGTGGACCTTCCAGAGCGCGGTCATCCTCATGAACGTGCTGATCGTCCACAGCAACCTGACGGCCGTGAAGTCCGTGGAGGCCGCCTTCCGCCGCAAGGGCGACCCCGAACTGACCCGCGTCGACGTGGCCGCCTTCCTCAAGGCCGCCGAAGACGCCTTCCCCTCCTGGGTCCGGCTCCTGCAGAAGGCCCGCCACACGACCGTCTTCGGCGCCTCCGCCCTCGCCCTGACCGCCGTCACCTTCGCGGCCTGAGCCCCGAGGCCGTATCAGCAGGCCGCAGCCGCGTAGTGGTCGAGGTACTCCTGCAGATGCGGGGCGAGCGTGCCGTCCTTACGGGTCTCGTTGAGGTGGATCCACAGCTCGTTCTCCACGACGAACCGGTAGGCGAACTCCTCGAAGCTGCCGGCGCACCGCACCAGCGAGGCCGCGGCCGCCTCACGGAAGGCGGCCAGGTGCTCCTCCTCGACCTCCTCGTAGGCGCTCTCCAGCTCCAGGTGGGAGCAGACGACGAACGTCTCCCCCGAGGGGCGCAGGTACAGGTACCAGATCACGCAGTCCTGCTGGTCCCGCAGGAACCGTATGAGGCGGGCGCCGTCCTCGGCGGGGCTCGGCAGCGGGCCGGACAGATCGCTCCAACAGGCCGTCACCGACACCGCGTCGAACGCACCGTACAGGTGCCCGCTGCCGTGGAAGGTCCGGAAGTCCTCGGGCAGGTGCAGGCCGGCGGCCGCCAGGTCCGCCTCCATCGTCTCCAGGCGCTCCAGGTGCTCGGACGGCTGCCCGTCCGGTGCGTCCGCACCGCCCAGCCACCCGAAACCGCCGTCGAGGCGGGCGGAGTCCAGCGGGGGCAGGCTCTCCAGGGGGTACACCTCGTAGGTGAACTCGCAGGGCCGGTACGAGCCCAGATCAGAGGCGCACCATCCGGAAGAGAACTGGACAGACGTGGACATGGGACTTTCCCTTGCTCGGTGCCGGGTTCAGCGCCCCGGCGGTTCAGCGGTACGCCCCCAGCGTCGCACCCGCCACTGACAACCACCGGTCCGCGGCCGGCCGTCGAGCAGGCCGTCCCTCAGGGCGCTGAACGCTCTGCAGCCTCCGCACCCGTGCCGCCTGACGTCGTTTCGGGCTTGGTGTGGAGGATGTCGCGGGCCTGGTTCGCGGCGCGGGTGATGCTTTCGGTGACGAAGTCGAGGAACCGGGCGATGTTCTCCAGGCGGGCGCCGGCCGGGGTGTCGGGGCCGAGGATGCCGACACCCTGCCGTGCGGTCTCGGCGACCTGGGTGGTGCCGCGGGCGCTGGCCATCATGGACTGGTACCAGACGTCGTCGTCGACGGTGTAGCGCTCGCGGCGGCGTTCGTCGCGCTCGCGGCGGACGAGGCCCTGGCCCTCAAGGAACGTGATGGCTTTGGAGATGGACGCCGGGCTGACCTGGAGGCGCTGGACGAGTTCGGCCGCGGTGAGGGTGCCGGAGTCGCTGGTGCACAGGCAGGCGAGTACCCGGGACATCATCTTGGGCGCGCCGGTCTGCATGAGGATGGTGGTGAACGTCTCCTCGTACCGGCGCACGGCCTCGGCGTCGCGTCCGTAGGGCTGTTCGGACGCCTGCGTCCCTCGGGGGGCGGCCTGCCTGCGGCGGTGGGCGCGATGTTCGGTGGCCCGGTGGGCCAGGTCGGCGCGGTAGGCGGTGGGGCCGCCGTTGCGCATCACCTCGCGCGTGACCGTCGACGTGGGGCGGTCGAGGCGTCGGGCGATCTCCGCGTAGGCGAGGCCGTCGGCCAGTCCCAGCGCGATCTGCTGGCGTTCCTGCTGGGTGAGCCTGCCTCCCGGCATCGCGGTCTCCTTCATCGTCCGGCTGAGCCGCCAGTATAGCGTTCACCGCCATCTCATTGCAACGCAACGCCTCAGGCTGTTGCATTAAAATCCAAACCATTGCAACGATTAACCGTATCTGACCTGCGTAGACGTTATTCACGCGCAACGAACTCGTTGCCACTTCCTCGAACGCAACGTAGCTTTCTCTCATCAGAAAGCAGCGGCCCGACAGGGCCCGCCGCACACGAAGGAGAGCACCATGCAGAAGTTCGACACCCCCGCCCCCGTCTCCGCCGTCCTCGACATCCCCGCCGGCCGTATCCAGTTCATCGCCGCCGACCGGGCCGACACCACGGTCGAGATCCTGCCCGCGGACCCCTCCAAGAGCCGCGACGTGAAGGCAGCGGAGCAGATCGAGGTCGCGTACGGGGACGGCGTCCTGCGGATCGAGGCCCCGGCCGCGAAGAACCGGATCCTCGGCCCCTCCGGATCCGTCGAGGTGACGGTCCAGCTGCCCGCCGGCTCCCGCATCGAGGCGAAGGCGGCCAGCGGCGAACTCCGGGGCGTCGGCCGGCTCGGCGACGTCGCCTTCGAGGGCGCGCTGGGCACGGTCAAGCTCGACGAGTCCGCGAGCGCCCGCCTCACCCTCGCCGCCGGCGACATCTCGGTCGGCCGCCTGGGCGGCCCCGCGGAGATCAGCACCCAGAAGGGCGACCTCCACATCACCGAGGCCCTGGGCGGCACGGTCACGCTGCGCACCGAGTACGGCGGCATCTCGGTCGGCGCCGCCCGCGGGGTCTCCGCCTCCCTGGACGCCGGCACCGGCTACGGCCGGATCCACAACGCGCTCCGGAACACCGACGGCGCCGCCGCCGGCCTGAGCATCCACGCGACCACCGCCTACGGCGACATCACCGCCCGAAGCCTGTAAACCCGCCACCTGCACAGGGAGAAGCACCCCCATGACCAACCTGGCCATCGCGGCGTACGGGCTGCGCAAGTCCTACGGCGACAAGACCGTCCTCGACGGCGTCGACCTGGCCGTCCCGGAGGGAACCGTCTTCTCCCTCCTCGGCCCGAACGGCGCCGGCAAGACCACCGCCGTCAAGATCCTCTCCACCCTCATCAGCCCCGGCCCGGGCAGCGGCGGCATCCACATCGGCGGCCACGACCTGGCCGCCGCCCCCCAGGCCGTACGCGCCGCAATCGGCGTCACCGGCCAGTTCTCCGCCGTCGACGGCCTGATCACCGGCGAGGAGAACATGCTCCTCATGGCGGACCTGCACCACCTCTCCCGGCGCGAGGGCCGGCAGGTCACCGCCGAACTCCTGGAGCGCTTCGACCTCACCGAGGCCGCGAAGAAGCCCGCCTCCACCTACTCCGGCGGTATGAAGCGCCGCCTCGACATCGCGATGACCCTGGTCGGAGGCCCGCGGATCATCTTCCTCGACGAGCCGACCACCGGCCTCGACCCGCGCTCGCGCCACACCATGTGGCAGATCATCCGCCGGCTCGTCTCGGACGGCGTCACGGTCTTCCTCACCACCCAGTACCTGGAGGAGGCCGACGAACTCGCCGACCGCATCGCCGTGCTCAACAACGGCAAGATCGCCGCCCAGGGCACCGCCGAGGAGCTCAAGCGCCTGGTCCCCGGCGGCCACGTCCGCCTCCGCTTCACCGACCCGGCCGCCTACCAGAGCGCCGCCTCCACCCTCCACGAGGCCTCCCGCAACGACGAGTCCCTCACCCTCCAGATGCCCAGCGACGGCACCCAGCGCGCCCTGCGCACCCTCCTCGACCGCCTGCACTCCGCCGCCGTCGAAGCCGACGAGCTCACCGTGCACACCCCCGACCTCGACGACGTCTTCTTCGCCCTCACCGGCAACGCCGCCCTCCCCGACCAGCCCAAGGAGACCGTCCGATGAGCTCCCTCTCCCTCGCCGTACGCGACTCCTCCACGATGCTGCGCCGCAACCTCCTGCACGCCCGGCGCTACCCCTCCCTCACCCTGAACCTCCTGCTCACCCCGATCATGCTGTTGCTGCTGTTCGTCTACGTCTTCGGCGACACCATGAGCGCGGGCCTCGGCGGCGGCGCCCCGGACCGCTCCGCGTACATCGCCTACCTCGTCCCCGGCCTCCTGCTGATGACCATCGGCAGCACCACGATCGGCACCGCGGTCTCCGTCTCCAACGACATGACCGAGGGCATCATCGCCCGCTTCCGCACGATGGCGATCCACCGCGGTTCGGTCCTGGTCGGACACGTCATCGGCAGCGTCCTGCAGTCCGTCATCAGCGTGGTCCTCGTCGGCGCCGTCGCCGTGGCCATCGGCTTCCGCTCCACCGACGCCACCGCCCTGGAGTGGCTCGCGGCGTTCGGACTCCTCGTCCTCTTCGCCACGGCGCTCACCTGGATCGCGGTCGGCATGGGCCTGATCAGCCCCAACGCCGAAGCCGCCAGCAACAACGCCATGCCGCTGATCCTCCTGCCCCTCCTCTCCAGCGCCTTCGTCCCGCTCCACTCGATGCCGGGCTGGTTCCAGCCCATCGCCGAGTACCAGCCCTTCACCCCCGCCATCGAAACCCTGCGCGGCCTCCTCCTCGGCACCGAAATCGGCAACAACGGCTGGCTCGCCCTCGCCTGGTGCCTGGGCCTCGCGGTCCTCGGCTACTTCTGGTCCACCTCGAAGTTCAACGCCGACCCCGCATAACCACGAGCACGCGTGCCCCAGGGCGGCGTACCCCGACACCGTCGGCGTACGCCGCCCGGTTCGCGTGCCGGTGCATCCGACCGGCAGCGACCAGTACAGAGGAGGCGCACCTCGCAGCAGTCCCGGCTCGCTCAGGGCAGCCGGACCACCCGCATCACCTTGGCGGCGCCGCCGAGCCGGACGAGGGGGCCCGCCGCTCCCGGCCGTGCGGCGGCGGTGATCGTGGCGGGGCTGCCGAGCGAGTCGCCCATGTCCACGGCGATACGGGCGGCGCCCTGTCCGGCCAGATGCGCGGCGAGGCAGGCGGTGCTGTTGGCGTTGGCCACGTCCTCCGGAACACCGATCGACGGGGCGAACATCCGGGCAGCGAGGCGCCCTGCCGGGTCCGGCAGGGAGTGCACGTAGCAGCCGAGGAGACCCAGCCGGTCGCAGGCGGCGCGGAGCGCCCCGGCGTCGGGGGCGAGCGCGGCCACCGCCGCCCGGCTGGTGAGCGGCACCAGCAGACGCGCCCGCCCCACGGAGGCGACGACGGCCCCGCCTGCCGGCGTGCGCCCGCTGACACCGAGGGCGGCAAACACGTCCTCGTACTCCCTCCCCACGGGCTCCCGCAGATCCACCGCACCCGTCACGAAGGCGGCGTCCACCTCGCTCCCGTTCCATGCGGCCCAGCCCTCGAAGACGCGCCCCGAGGCGTGCAAGGCCGTCCGGTACCGCTTCCTCCCGGCCCTCGCCGCAAGGTAGGCCAGGGCAGCGACCGTCCCATGACCGCAGGCCGGCAGCTCCCCCTCGGACGTGAAGAAACGCAAGGAAACCGGGCCCCCGCCGGGCGCGGAAACGAAGACGGCATGCGAAGCCCCCACCAGCCCCGGCACACTCCGCCGCTGGTCGTCCCCGAGCCCCGTCTCCTCCAGCACCGCGGTAGGACTCCCCCCGCGGCCGTCCCGAAGACAGGCCCCCACGACGGTGACGCGCAACCCCCGCACCCTCACCCGATCACCACACCAGGCAAGTTAACAGGCAGAGCAGCGCCCCGCCCGGTGCCGGCCCCGGATCCACGCCTGGTACCTGCCGAGCAGCGTGCACTCGCTGCGCGTCCCCGGCATCGGGAACAACCAGGCCCGGCGCTGCAGCAGGGGTGCGAGCGCGATCGCCACGCACAGGCCGACGACCAGCGCGTACGCGACCAGGCCCCGCATGTAGGCCGAGCGGATGTCAGGCGTCCACTCGGCCCGCCGCTGGAAGGCGAGCATCACCGCGAGGAGCGTCACTCCGATGAACGTGGCGAACCGAGCGCGAACCTCAGTACCGCGGCTTGCCGGGCAGAAATGGATCACCGTCGTGATGCGCTCGCCGCAGATGCGGTTCCTGCCGCACTGATGAGGGCTGCGGCGATGAGTGACCCTTCGCTGATGTGACCCAGCAGCATCAAGGCCGCGGCCAAGAGCGTGGTGCCCGAACACGCGACGACGACCGCCCACTTGCGCGCCGTGCTCCACCCGGCGTGCGGACTCTCGTGTTCCTCGTTCGTCGTCACAGTGCCTCCCCTGTCACGGTGTACGCAGCCCTGCATGTCAGTTAGTATGTGAACATACGAACCTGGATGGCAGGGTGTCAACACCGCGTGCAGCGCCGTGACTTGACGAACCATCCGGTGCCCTCAAGGAGGAACGATGTCGTCGCACACCCCCCGCTACATCCAGATCGCAGACGCCCTCCGCAACAAGATCCTCAGGGGCGAGCTGCAGCCGGGTGCGCGCGTTCCGTCCGAGAACGAGATCCGTGAGCAGTGGTCCGTCTCCGGCATCACTGCGCGAGCCGCCCTCTCGGCACTTCGCAACGAGGGGCTCATCGAGGGCGTACGCGGCAAGGGCTCCTACGTGCGCAACAAGTCGCGGCTCGTGCGACTGGCTCCTCAGCGGTGGTTCCGGGCCGGCACCACCGCTCCCCGGCCCACCTTCTCCCTGGAGGCGGAACGGGCCGGTCAGAACGTCTCGGTGGAACGCAGCACCCGGGAGACGCAGGCCTCGGCCGAGATCGCCGAGAGGCTGGACATCAGTTCTGGTGACGCAGTGTCCGAGACCGCGTATTTCATCGTCATGGACTCCAAGCCGGTCTCTTCCGGAGTGTCCTGGGAGCCTCTGTCCCTGACCGCCGGTACGGCCATCGCCTCGCCGACCGAGGGCCCCCACGCCGCCCTCGGAATCGTCGGTCGTTTCGACCAGATCGGCATCCCCGTCGACGAAGTGGAAGAGGTCCTGGACTGCAGGATGCCGAGCTCCGCCGAGGTGCAGTCCCTGCAGATGCCGGCCCAGGGGACGCCGATCGTGGCTGTCCAACAGACATGGCGGGCTCAGGGCAGGCCGGTCTGCACGGCAGACGTCGTCTTCCCCGCTGACCGATACGAGTTCCGCTACCGCATGGACATCAAATAGAGGTCGTCAGCGGCTCGCAGCCACAACCGGGCCGGCTGTGACCTGAGGAGGATTGGGGAGCAGCGACGCAAGGTGGTCCCGTACGAAGTCGGCCGCCCTCTTCACCGACTCCTCGGCCCCGGACCGGTCTTCGAAGACGCTGGTGGACACCATCACGCCATCCCCGGCGTCCACCCAGTAGTAGGCCACGAACCCGGGGACCTGGCGCAGAAGGGCCACAAAACCCTCGTCCACTCGGCGCCCCGCCTCGGCAGGGTCGCTCACCCCTTCGTACCGCCGTATCACCGCGTACATAACTGATCTCCCCATCGAGCCCAAGGTCACCTTGCGCAAAACGACCTACCCTCCCCGCGCCTGTCTCGCCCGGAGGGCGCCCGGAAGTGACCCGGATAGGCGAGCGCAGCATCCGTAGCGCGTCAGCCAAGGTCACGGGGCCATCGCTCCACGAGCAGACCTCCAGCCAAGACAAGTACCCGTTCCGCGAACGCCAGGACCTCACCGATGCAGTGCTCAGCCGTGTCGTAGAGCTGAACCTCGGCCGCCACCAGGGTGCCCGGCGGGAAGCGGCGCCGCCGCCACGGTGTCCGTGTCCAGGTCGAAGTCCGTCGTACCGCAGCCGCACGCACAGCGTCCAGCGACCCGTAGGTGCGGTACCTGCCGGCGGAGAGCGAGGTGAGCCGCGTCCTCCGTGCCGAGAACCACGTCGAGCGCGTCCTCCGGGATGATCGCACCGTCGCCCCCTCCACTGACCTTGGAAGCAGCCAGGGACCTGCAGAGCATGCTCCGGACCCAGATCGGACCGGGCCTCTCGGAGCGGGAGCTCGATGCGGTCGAGACGCGATTCGGCTTCACGTTCTCGGCGGACCACAGGGTCTTCCTTGCTGCCGGGCTCCCGTACGGGTCGCCACGCTGGCCCGACTGGCGGAACGGCGACCCCGAGGACCTGGCCGAGCGGCTTGCCGGACCGGTCGAGGGTGTGCTTTTCGACGTAGAGCACAACGGCTTCTGGTACCCCGCCTGGGGTCCGAGGCCCGGGGGGACATGCGAGGCGCTGCGGATCGCGCGGTCCGAGTTGGCGGCCGTTCCGCAGCTGGTCCCCGTCTACAGCCACCGCTACCTGCCCGGCACGGCGGGCGAATGCGGCCACCCCGTACTGTCCGTCCACCAGACCGACGTCATCATCTACGGGAACGACCTCGCCGACTACATACGAAACGAGTTCACCGGCCGGGCCAGCAGCCTCCCCGCCCGCGCCACCGTCGACTTCTGGTCGTACTTCGTCCACGGCGGTCCCGGCACTGACGTCGCCGCGCCCCTCCCATACGCCCCCTACGCCGTCAGCGGGCAGGAGGCTGTCGAGTGTCTGCGGATGCTGGCACTGGAGCGCCTGATCGGCAGACAGCACTACCCGCACCAGCTGATCGAGGCAGCCCTTACAGCGCTGCTCCTCGAAGTCGAATCGGAGTCGCTTCCGCTGCTCGCCGGCCTGCCGCGCGCCGAGCACGAGAGCGCCGGTGCGCTCTTCGACCAGGTACTGGCCGAACTGGGCCTGACCGAGGGCCTTCCCGCCGATGACACCGACGTCCCTTGGGAGGCGGCACGCTGGGAACTCGTGCGCTGGTGGCTACGGATGATCGTGAACGGGAGCCTGGCCGCCGGGGCCGGCGGTGACGTGATCACCTACGAGGGCTGGGGCGCACTGGCCCGGCCTCAGTCGCTTCGGCCGCTGGTCGACAAGGTCGATGCGTACAACGACTGGGAGGCGATCCGGCACTCCACACCCGATCAGCTGGCCGGAGCGATCGTCGCGGAGGCCGAACGCCTGCTCACCGGTCCCTGGCCCCCGCTGCACTGATCTTCCAGAGAGTCGGGGTTCCGGACTGCTGAATTCCAACATTGCTGACGCACTGCTGAGATACGAGCTCGATAGCCGAACTACCCCCGGCCGTGTCCCGCCCCGGTGATGCGGGGCGGGACACCGCAAGCCGACGGCGCGCCGGCCGTCAGCCACGGCGGCCGGGTCCTGGCCGAGGCGGGCATCGAAACCACCAGAGGCGCACACCCGGGCACCGGCTGCTCCTGGATCGCCGTCCCAACCCCGGACGGAGGCGAGGCCCTGCTCACTGGCCAGGACAGGCACGAGGCGAGGTGGACTACCCGCTGAGGCGAACCTTCCCAGTCACAGCACTAGCAACTCAACGCACCATGATCGGTTCCCCGGTACCGTTCGTACAACACGAGATGCCGGTGGGACTGAGGTAGACGAACGCGATGCGCAGCAAGGACTAGCGCGCAGAGGCCGATGTCCCGATGGCAACCACGGCAGGGGGTCGCTTCATCCATGAAGAAGGCACCAGCGGTCTTGATACTGGCGGTGTCCGTGGCGGTGGCGGGGTGCACAGAGGCCGGAGGTGACCTCGACTCCCGGCCACCGGGGGCATTAAGCCAGGTCCCGGGGGAGGGCGGTGCCACAGACCCGGCGCTACGGCAGATCGGCCAAACCGTCACGCTCAAGGACGATGAAGGCCGCCCCATGCAGGTCACACTCACCGGCATCGCCTATCGGGACGCCTTCGCCAAGGACAAGACGCTCCCCTTGAACGGGAAGTACGCGCTGGCGGTCGCCTTCACCATGAAGTCCGCAACGGGCGGGACCCTTGGTCAGCAGAGGGACAACCACATCAAGTGGGCGCGGGGTCCGGAGATGACCGAAGCCTGGGACTACACGGATGCGCCTTGGCAGGGCTGCATCGATGCCTTCACCCCCTACGCGACAGTCAAGGTCAATGAAGAGTACAAGGCCATCACCGACCTCAACGTTCCCGTGAAAGGTGGAAAGCTGTTGATCGAGGACCATTACGGCAACACTGCCCGCTGGGCGCTGCCGGAGGCGGATACGGGTACCGGCACAGAGCCTGCAACGAAGTTCACCACCCAGAACTGCTAATGCTGTGACCGCGGACCTCTGCCAGGTTTGGTGTCAGGCCGCTGTTGGTAGTGCTCTGGCACCCCAGCGGATGCCTTTCTCGCAGCACAACGAGCAACCCGGCAAAGGTTCGAGGTCACGGCACTAGACGTCCTCCCGTCCTGCGCCGCACGGTGGGGACGCAGTCGCGTTCCGGCACGCAGGCCTGCCGGGCTGAACCGCCCTCAAGCCGGCGGCTGGCTTCGTAGGTGAGAACGGGCTCTGGTTCACTTCTTGTGGAGGCTCACGGACAGTGATGTCAGTGGTGTGTGGTGGGATGGCCTGACTCTGCCGTTGATCCGCTGGGAGGCCCTCGTGACGTCCTCGTATCCGTCCCTGACTCGTGCCTTGGCCGAGGCTTTGGTCGATGTCTTGTGGTTCATCGACGGGAGCGAGGACGAGCAGATGGATCAGGACGACGCGGTCAAGGTCATGGAGGGTTTTGCCCACGTGGTCAGCACGCTGCCGAGTGATCAGCGGCAGGAGCTGATCGAGTTGATCGGGGAGATGGCGGCCGCCGAGGACAACCCGGCTCGCCGCGGTTTCCTGGAAGCGTTTCCGGAGGGCTTCGGGCTGATCGACGAGGTGTCCTGAGCAGCCATTTCAGGAGTAGAGCAGGACGCGCTTGCGGAGGAGTTCGAAACCGGCGCGGCCGAACATCTGCCGCTTCGGCGTCTTGATCCGGTTGACATGCCCCTCGACGACTCCGGAGTTCCGCTGCTGCGAGAGTCCGGCGGTGACGGCGTCGAGGTCGCGCTCCAGGTGCCGGGCGAATCGCTGGAGGCTGGGCAGGTCCGAGGTGGTCGCGGCTTCGATCCATGCCGGCAGCTGGTGGCCCTGCAACTGGGTGAGCATGTGGGCGAAGGAGCGGACGTGTCCGGCGAGTGCGTCCAGTTCGGGGCAGTTGGCCAGTACGTCCTTGAGGTGGATCCGGTCTCTCTCGGTCAGTGCTTCGGGACGGGTGAGGATCCAGCGGGTGACGGTGCGGGCGGATGGCGGGCGGGGGCCGACTGGCTGGGGTTTGCCGCGTAGATTGCGGCTGACGTAGGCACGAACGCTGCTGTAGCCGTCCGGGTAGCCCTGTTCCTTGATTTCCTCCCATAGCTTCCAGGCGTTGGTGCACCCCTCTTTCCACCGCTCGTCGAGGTAGGGCTTGAAGGCGTCGAGGTTGGTGGGGCGGCTTTGCCACTGGCCGGTGAACAACTGCTCCGGTTCCGCGGCATGGGCATAGCGGAGGACGGTGCTGAAGCCCATGCCGAGTTGCCGAGCGATGGACCGCTTGCTGTGGCCGGCGGCCAGGAGTGCGTGGACGGTGGCGTGCTTGGCGCGGGTCCTCTCAGAGAACCGGTGCCCGGTCGGCCATGGCGACAACTCGGGCGGCTCCGGTGTTTGCTGAGGCTCTTCGAGCGGTGCCGGTGGCGGTCGTAGGCAGGTGCGGTGTCGGAAGACGCACTTCTCTGCGGCTTCGCCGAGGTTGTGCCAGAGGTGCCACCTGTCAGCGACCTGGAGAGCCTGTGGGGCGCCGCGGGTGGCTCCTTCGGCGTAGAAGCGGGCGCGGTACCGGCAGATGATCTCGATCCCGGGCCTCTCGGCCAGCCAGGCCGCGAGGGTGTCCGTCTCCCGGTTCGGCAAGAGGTCCACGGGGCGGCGGGTCTCGACGTCGACGAGCACGGTTCCGCAGATCTGGCCCTTGCGCTGGGCGTATTCGTCGACTCCGACGACGCGGGGCGTGGATGCGGGCGGATCCGGCAGCGAGGTGATCAGCCTCAGCAGCGTGTTCCGGCTGACTCGCACTCCGAAGGCGTCCGACATCCGGGCGCCGGCCCGCCCCGCGAGTGCGAGCCCGACCGAGACCAGCGTCGAACGTAGCCGCTCTGTCCGGCGGCCGAACCGACGGGTGAGCCCTGGCACTCGTTCGACGAACGTCTTGCGTGGGCAGGGCGCCTCGACGCAGAGGAACCGGCGCACTCGCAGCGCCACCACGACCAGCTTGCCTGCGGTTGGCAGGTCACGGGTAAACCGCAGGTAGGAGCCGTGTATTCGCCCTGACCAGTACCCGCAGCCCGGACGGGCCGCCCCACTGGCCGTGGTCTGGGCCTCCACGCGCACGACGGTGTCGGCTACCTCGACCAACTCCACCGACACGTTCTCCAGCGACCCGAACAGCAGCTCATCCAGCTGCGGCCGCACTTCGTTCATGGGCCAGAACTGTCGACCCCACTCCACCCAGGCAGGACCAATTTCGGGCGACTTCGTCAGCTCTCCAACGACGAGCAACCGTCACGCTGCCTACGCGACCACAAGAAGTGGACCAGAGCCGAAAGCCCACCAACAAAGCCAACCGTTAGACGGTGGTCAAGGGGTACCTCTGCACGCTCTCCCTCCTCGGCCCCGGTGTGGGGCAGTGAGTTCCTTCGGTACCCCTTGGGGGCCCGACACCTGTGAGGGTGGCAAACATACAGGTCAGCGCCCGAATCAGTGTGAAATCCGCAGCGTCACACCCCTCTTCCCCCTCTTGTTGTCCGTATGGGAGGAGATCATCGGGTTCCAGGGGGCCAGGCGCCCTCCACGACCAGACAGGTCCGGCTTGCGGCCGACCGGTGCAGCTGGTCGCGAGTGGCGAAGGGGCGGAGCTGATGGCAGGCAGGCGGCTGACGAATCCGGGGGGTCCTCGAACGACCTGCGGGGCGATGTGGCAAGCCTCCCGCTGACAGTGTGGGCAAGCCCAGAGCGACGCAGGGCATGCTCATGCTGTCGGCGGAAGGTCGGGAGGCACGGACAGGGGGTGAAGGGTTGTTGCGTCAGTCGTTTGTGGGGCGCCAGATTCGGCTCCGGCGTGTCGCGATCTCGGCGCATATGACGGCGGTGATGACACCGCCGATGGCGATACTGAGGGAGCCGGCGGCCACGAGTCCTGCGGAGAGTTCGCCTCCGTCGCCGATGGAGAGCAGCATCTGGCCTAGTAGGTATGTAGCCACTCCGGCGCCTGCTCCCACGACAGCGAGGGGAACGGAGAGGTTCCAGAGGGCCACTCTGAGGTAGAAGCTTCTGTCGCTTCGGAACGAGGCCACGGGGCCGAGGCTTCGCGCCTGGTCGTCGAATACGGAAGCTGCGCCCACGATTCCGGCGAGGACTAGGGCAAGCAAGCCGATTAGTGAGGCATCCAGCACCCACTTGACGTAGTCGCTGCGGGCTTGCGCGCCTAGCATCCCGGACTCCACCGGCACGTCAAGCATGGGGAAGCCTAGCGTCCGGTAGGCGGCACCCCAGATTTGATCGGCTCCGATTTCGCCCGAGGTGTTGAAGACCACGAGGGAGACGTTTGCGGGGTCGGTGATGCCTGGGTGCTGGGTGGTGATGCTCACCATGTCCGGTGAGAGACCGAGCACTGCAAGTGCTGTGCGGGGCGCGGTCTCAACGGTCGGTATTGCGTCAGTCAAATTTGATACGGCCGTGGGGCAGGTGGTGAGTGTTCCGAAGAACGCCAGCGACTTGCAGTCGGCGGACAGTATCGTGCGGCCGCCCTCGCGGTAGATGAGGGCTGTGGGACGGTCTGGGAGCTGCTGGCGGAGCTGGTCGAATCGGGATGGATCACCTGATGCTTTGATCAAGACGGCGTTGCGGTTGTTTACGCCGGCCAAGCGCTTGGCAACGATTTCCGGCCCTTCGAGCTGGCTGGTGACGACTTGGCCCAGGGTCGTGAGGCCGAGCCCCAGGATCATTGCCGCACTGAGTACGGCGAGGACGACGGGTCTTGCGGCGAGCCACCGTCCGGCGATGAGTCCTGCCGCGTCGCCTCTACGGAGGGAATGCGAGGCGATCGCCGATCCGAGAGAGCCTGACAGGCGTCCGGCAAGGATGGGCAGGGCTGCGAGTACGAGTATGACTCCGAAGAAGAAGACGACCCGTCCCGGACCGTCTGCCCGCCACGTTCCGTACAAGCACACAGAGGACCCGATCCCGGACAGCACCCATACCGTCCGTCCAGGCGTGGCTCTGGTCTGCTGCGGACGGGTGGTGGTTCGCCTGGGGGGAATCACGTAGCGCAGCGCGCTGATCCCCAATACGAGGGCGGCCGCAGCAAGAATCAGCAGGGGGGTCCATATGCGCAGTGAGGCCACATCACGAGCTGAGACCGTGTACCCGGTGAAGGGAAGAACGGTGTCCCACAGGGTCGTGGCCCACGCAGCGGCTGCCGCCAGGAGCGAGCCCCCCACTACAGGGGCCGCAGCTTCACCGGTGACCACCAACAGGCGCGCCGCATATGAAGCTCCCAGAGCCTCGAGCATCGAGATTCGACGGTCTCTCAGCTCCGCGCCGCCGCGCACCACGACCATGACAGAGGCAGCAGCCGGCAACACGGTGAACAACAGGAGGAGTATCCAGAGGTCGCCGGAGGACCGTTCGAACTGGTGGCTCACGGTGAAGTAGTCGATGAAGTGAGAATTCGGATGCCCGAAGCCCGAAATGCGTGTTCTATGACTCGTTTCGCCGAAGATTCCTTCGACGGGAGAACGGGTGTACACCAGCAACTCATCGGGTTCGGTGAGGCCCGTTCGCCCGATGATTCCGCCCATCGTGCCGTAGCGGGAGACGAGAGCTCCTGCCGCATGCTTCGCAGCCTGAGGTGAAAGAAAAGCCTCGCCTTTCTCAGGCCACCTCTCAAGGCCTGGCGGCGGACTGGCATCCGGCTGGAGTGGCTCCAGGAAGATGACCGATACGGCCTGACCATCGGCATAGTCCGGGCGCTCCAGCCATAGGGCCACCGCCTCTTGGCTCTGCTCGGCCATGACCGGGGAACGGGCGTCCTGTCGTTCTTGACGAGCGGCCAGACTGGCATCCACGGCCAGGAGGCTCCAGGCCACCCACAGTACGAGGAAGGATGCCGCGAACAGTCCAAAGCGGTGAACCAGGGCGGATACGCCGCTGGACATTCCCACCCGGTGACCGAGTCGGAGCATGGTCACGTGCCTGCTCACCTGCGACCCTCCGAGTCCGTAAGGAGGCGCCCTTCGGTGAGTTCAAGCGTCCGGTCGGCGCGGGCGGCAATTTGAGGATTGTGGGTCACCACGATCAGCGCACACTGAAAGCGGGTGGGCAGATCGAACAGCAGGTCAGCGACGACGTCGCCCGTCCGCGTGTCGAGGGAACCGGTGGGTTCGTCCGCCAGAACCACAGAAGGCCTGCCGATGAGTGCGCGGGCGACGGCGACACGCTGACGCTCTCCGCCCGACAGTGATGCGGTGTTCTTGGATGAGGATTCCAGTACGCCGAGTTCGTCCAGCAGGCTCTGTGCGTCCGCGTATGCCTTCTTCGCGTTGCCGCCGGCGAGCAGGACCGGTAGTGCGGCATTCTCCAGGGGCGACAGTTCCGGTATCAGCTCACCGAACTGATACACGGTACCCACGGTGCGCAGCCGCATTGCGGCTCGCTCGCCTGCAGATGCCTGGGAGATGTTGACGCCGGCGATGCGGATGACACCTGACGAGGCGGGGATCAGACCGCTGAGGCAGCAGAGGAGAGTCGTCTTCCCCGAGCCGCTGGGGCCTGTCACCGCCACGGACGACCCGGCAGCAACACTAAGGGAGAGCCCGTTCAGAAGACGGCGATCACCGATGCTGTAGTACAGGTCCTTCACTTCTACTGCGGCCGTCTCTCGATCGTGCAGGTCGGTTCTCATGCTTCCTCGTTGTCAGCCGGGCAGCGCGGAGCCGGGTGTACCGAACATTCCGGCTCCGCGCGATGAACATGTGCTGGATCAGGGCCGGTACTTCCAGGGGCCGTAGGGGTCGGTTGCCCAGTCACGAATCTGCTGTGAGCGGTGCTTCTTGACCCGGTTGCTGCTGCTGAGGGCGAATCCGCCGTTGCAGGTTCCGTTTCCCGCCTGCGCCCATGCCTCGTGTGAGGAGTTGTCGTCCCGCGTGAAGTGGGCCTTCACAGAGTTCCCGTCCTGGTCCATGTCGCACGCTAAGGCACCGCCCCAGCTGACACCGGTATGCCAGTCCGTTACGTCTTCGCTGTAACTGTTGTAGATATAGGACCTGTCGGCGTTTGCGACGGGGGCGCTGAAAGCGACGGCGGCTGTCACGAGAACAGCCACCTGGGCGATGCGGTGCATGAAAAGATTCCTCTCCAATTGAAGGGCCACGTGGGCCCGATACGAGACGGCGGCCGGCCAACCAGGGCGTCGTCTGTACAGCTGCATGGTCGTCAGAACCTGTGTGTCTTGCCGGCTAGTAGCGCTGGCCTGGCTTGAATCCCTCCGCACCTTCAGCGACGGGTGGCCACCCACGAGGCTCCCGTCACTCCTCGAACCGGATCGCAGTTGATCGAACTGCCGCAACTGCGGGGGCAACGTCCTGCCCGGGCAACCGGAGCGAAGCCGTCGTGGCAGGCCCTGATACCTCTTTAGGGGACCCCGGTGGAGACTGCCGTCCCGAAAACGGCCGAAACACGGTAGGCGGCGGTGGAGATCAGACAGGTACCTGGCAGACAAGCCAGGTCACCGTCGAGCGCAGCCCGTCCGAACCGTTTCGCAGTGATGACCTGGGACATCAGTGTGAGGTCTCCCTCCAGTGTCCGGTCGACCTCGACCACGCGGCGTCGAGTAGGAAGCGCAGCGAAGCCAGGGCGTCGTCGGTCACTTGATGTCTGGGTCCGTCGCCATGTTCTGGCGAGGTGGAATGCGACGCGGGCGGGTGAGATTGAGACTCCGCGAGATGGGTGAAGGCAGTGTGCGCGAGTGATCTGACCGGGGTCCCGTGTCCACGTGTCGGCCTCCGCAGGTTCAGGCTGGCGGGGAGATCATCCGCTCTGTGCCGAGGCTGTTCATGCGGGTGTCCTGGTACATGGTGGTTTCGCCGTCAGTCCAGCGGATCATGAGGTCGTTGGTGAGACCGTCACTGGTGAACTGCCCGGTGGTCATGATCACGCTGTGGGTCCACGTCTTGTTGGGGCCGTGGATGCGCTGCTCACCACCGAGGCCACCGGTGGTGGTACCGACGTAGTTGTCGAGCTCGCCGCTGTCCCAGCGGACCATGAGGTCCCACTTCTGGTTGCCGGAGAACTGCCCGGACGTCAGCAGTGTCGCTTCCTTCCAGGTGCTGTTGGGGTCCTTGAGCTTGTATTCCTGGCCCAGGGTGCCGGCGCCCACGTTGGTGAACAGGCTGAGCTCGCCGTCGGACCACCGCACCATGAGGTCGGTGACGTAGGTGGCGGCATTGAAGCGGCCCGCGGCTATCTGGGTGGCGTGGCTCCAGATGGACCCGGAGGGAGCCATTTCGACCCCGGCGCCCAGGCCGTTGGAGCCGACGTCGCCGTGCAGGGTCATCCTGCCGTCGTCCCAGCGGACCATGAGGTCGAACTGGTTGGAGCCGGTGAAGTCGCCGGCGGTGATGGTGGCGACCGGCTTCCAGCCTGCGTTGGGCGCCAGGAGCTGCCGTTCGGGACGGAAGCCCCCGTTTCCGTCACCGGGGTAGAGCGTGACTTCGCCGTCGGTCCAGATGACGAGCAGATCGCTGTGACCTGTACCGGAGAAATCTCCGGCCGAAATCTGCTTGGCGTGCTTCCACGTCTCGCCGCTGCCGGGCAGGGCCGGACCGTCCGTCGGAGGCTGGTAGGTGCCGCGGTGGACGTTCTTCGGTCCGATGCCGTTGTTGGCGTCGTTGTAGAGGTCCTGGGCGTCCTTGCCGTAGAGCGGAGCGTACGAGATCCAGTCGACGTCGCCGCCACCGCCCATGCCCCCTACGTTTCCGATCACCTCTCCAGTCCTGGCCGAGGCGTTGTATCCCCTGATCCAGGGACCGCCGGAGACGCCGCCGTAGTAGCCGCCGCACTCCATCTGCATCTGCCGGAACCCATACAGCCGACGGGTTGGCACATCACAGCGGATGGCCTTGTGCTGGCTGTTGTCGCTGGCGTGGGCCGGGTAGCCGACGACCGTCACGTTGTGGTCGTACGACGTCGAGGTGGTGAAAGTGAGGGCGCCGACGACGTCCTCGACCGCGCCCTTGCCATTGGGGGCGACGGTGACGAAGGCGAAGTCCAGGTCCGACACGGCAGCTCTCGTCTGGCCCGTGTCGGGGTAGCGGGGGTCTTTGTAGACCTCGCTGACCGCGAAGAGTCCCCACGGCTGGTTGGCCGGGATCTTGAGGAACTGGTACTGCGGGACGAAGACACGGTGGGTGGCCGCGTTCAGGCCGTTCGCACAGTGCCCCGCGGTAAGCACGAGGCTCTTTCCCTTGCTACGTACGACGCTGCCAGTGCAGTAGGTGGCGTTTCCACCGACCGGCGTGCCGTCGAAGAAGAACGTTCCCACCATCGGGAGGCCGTCGAAGTGCGCGGCGTGGGGGGTGTTCGGCGGTGCAGCGGCCGTCGAGTTGGGTACCGGTGGAGCTTTGATGGGCCCAGTGCCGCGGGCGGCGTCGATTGGTTTGGCCTGGGCCATCCGCTCAGCTGTCCAGTACTGCTCGTCCGCGGTTGAGGCCGGGGCAGCGGGCGGTGGGGTGGGGGTGGACGCGGAGGGAGAAGGGGAAGCGGAGAGCGGTGGTGCAGCCGGAACGGGAAGCTGCGAGGCGGAGGGCGTGGAGCCGGAGCGGGGTAAGCCTGAAGGGCTGGGTGTGGGGGGCGACGACGACGATGAGGCCGAGGGTGAAGGGAGCGTGCCGGCCGGAGAGGGAGCGGCCGACGCCGCCAGGGCAGCGGGGGCGGTGAGCAGCACCGTGCTGGTGCCGAGCGCGAGTGCGGTCAACCATTTTGATCTCAATGACATGCTTCCTAAGTGCAGCGATGACGCCTGGCATCGCAGTGTGTTGGTGCGTCAGTTCGACGAAGAGGGCAGAGTAGGCAGTGGTGTGAAAGATCGTCAACGAATTCAGATAGGCGACAAATGAAGCGATTACGGGCATGGATCGGCGCGGCAGTCCTCACGATTCCGCTGTTCATGTCACTCGGAGCGGAGGGCGTGCAGGCCGCTCCGCTTACAGATGTGCCGTTGCCTCTTCAAAGTGGCGCCGAGCAGTTGGTTCGGCCTGGCGAGCAGATCAGCGTCTCAGTGGGCCTGCAGGACGCCGCCGGCAACGGCGACAGGGTCTTCTCCGAAGCGTTCACCGCGGATGGCCGGATGAGGATGAACGATCCGCACGTCACCGCGGTCATGACGATCTCCTGCACGGCTGCGCCCGGGTCCTACGAGGTGCGCATTGGATCGGGTGGGAAGCAGAATCCCTCCGAGGTCACGCGGCTCTGGGGCAGTGTTCGGGTGGCTCCCGCTGAAGAGGCGGAGCGTGCGGCGTGCGCACGACGGGTCTCCGAGCTGCCGCCTGAGCCCCAGGAGGAGCGCTGGCCGGCGGATGTGGAGTGGCCCGCGAGCCCCTGGGACGTGCGGTCGGTGCGGGCTGGCGGGGAGATGGTGGCTACCGACGGCCTGGAGATGGGCGGCGACGGAGGCGTCACGTTGACCTCGTCGGTGTTCACGCGACCAGTGGTCATGCGCGGAGCGAAGAGGGTCTCCGCGGTCGTCCGTATCAGGTGCGACGCGAAGCCGGGTCTCTACACCGTGGTCTGGCGAGAGAAGGGGAAGCCGTCAAAGGTCTGGGCCCGACTGCGAGTGGAACCTGCAGTCCCTGGCTGCCACGATCCTGCCCCCACGCTGGCCGACAGGGTCAAGCACACGGCTCCCTGGCTGGCGGCAGGCATCTGTGCAGCCGCGCTTGCAGTAGGGGCAAATGCCCTGACGCGGAGGCGGCGTGTCCATCCTCCCCTGTGATTGAGAAGCGTAGTCGCCGCGCGCTCCGGAAACGAGTGGTAGATGCGGCACGCACGAGCCGGCTGCGCGTTCCGGTTATTCCCGCCAAACCGCAAGAAGGGTGAACGGTTCTCTTCCTGGAAGCAGTCGAGTCGGCGATATGGGCGGATGGTTTCACCGTGGCTGAAATGATTCCACAAATGACTTGAAACGCAGACCTGCGCCGGTCGGACTGCTTGGATGCTCAAATTAACCTCATCCTGCCCGGCATGCTGCTGACAGCGTGCGGAGGTGACCCCCGCGAGCGGATCGAGACCGTGACCAGCGCGGCGGGGTCACCCTCTTGAGGCTTAGTCCCGCCGTTTCAGCTGCGGCTGCTGGATAACCGAGCGGGTTGTTTGAGCGGTGTTGGTGGGTGGCATGGCGGAATCCCGGCGCGGTGGTCGGGTTCTCCAGGTTTCCTCGGGCCGTGGGTGGTCAGCTGGCCGGGCGGGGCAAGGCCGCGAGTCGGTGGAAGGTGGCTGACGAGTTTCGTTTCTCGAGGGCCAGGTGGCGGAGATCCGCAGGTGGAGGCGTCGGCCGCCGTGGATGAGGCGGGCGGCGGCATGCAGCAGCGGAGTTTCCCGGGCTGAGCGTTGGCCAGCTCGCTGTCCAGCAACAGGAGGCGGGTCCTAGGCGAGGGGGCCGATCGCTGCCAGGGACTGGCTGCAGCTCCGTCGCAAGAACCCCCGCTGAGGCTGCCACCCTTTGTGCGGCAGGGAAGCATTCAGCAATCATCGGCATTTAACGGAGCGGTGCATTTCGCTTATTCGGTATGGCTAAAAAGGTGTGCCAAATGTCCTGAAAGTGTTCACCGTGCCGAGGCGAGTTCGCTGCGAACCTCAAACAAACCTCAGAAGAATCGAATGTGGGTTGCCGGGGCGCTGTGGCGTATGTGACTGTCGTTCAGTCAAGCGCCGATGACCAACGGCGTTTCACGTGCAGAAGGTTGGGGGGCCTGAGGAAATTCCTTTCCTGCGTCAGGCTGATTTCAGTTGTGCGCTCCTTCTGCATTTGTTACGCAGGAACAAGTTTTGGGGGAATTTGAAATGGGTAACACCACTCGCCGGGGATTCGTCGGCGCGATGGCCGCGACCGTCGGAGCGTTAACGCTGGCGGCGGCTCTGCCGGCGCAGGCCAGCGCTGTGGAGGCGCCGTTGCCCTCCACTACGCAGGCGTACGTCGCGTGGCTGGAGGCCAAGCAGGACCCCGCTGCGGCTGAGACGATCGCTCAGTTCAAGGCCCTGCCCAAGGAGAAGCAGGAGAAGTTCCTCGGCTACCTGAACAAGCCGGACCACTTCAAGGCGTTCATGGACGTCGCGCAGAGCCCCACTGCCAAGCAGCGCGTGCTGGCCGGCGGTGACATCGTCATCAACAAGGAGGAGTCGAACTCGTCGAACTCTCCGAGCGCGGTGGCCGGTGACATGAGCGCCTGGCACAGCGTTTCCGACACGATCGTCGGCGTCAAGGTCACGACGGTGAAGCTCGGCGTCAACTACCGGGTCTCGGGCAGCAGGGTTACGGCCGTCCTCAGCGGCTGGGCAAGCCACACCAACTGGGTGCCGGCCCTGGCGTTCGACCATGAGCCGATCAAGAACTGGATCTCTGCCGATCCGGGGAACAACGCCCACTCGGAGACCGTGTGGACGGGCAAGTTCGCCATGTACGGCACCTGGTCCTGCCGTCACCGCATGTGGGCTGACCAGGACGGCTTCAAGGACGGTTACCTCAAGAGGGTCTGATGCACCTGGATCGGCGGTCCTGACCAAGCCGTCGGCTGGTATGCCCTGAGCTGACCAAGCTCGCAGTTCGGCAGGCGCGGAACCAGATGCTTGCCCCCGTGGAGTGATGACGCCCACGGGGGCGGGGCTGGCCGTGCCTGCCGTGCTTTCGCCTGCTTCCCCCGGGCTGCTCTGTTCCGCTGCAACGACCCGGGTTGAGGATGAGGTTCCCCTTCCCCCACCCGGCGGGTATCGTTTATCGATAACATCGATAAGCGATAAGGGAGGTGGCGGTGAGTGAGGATCGGAAGCTCCTTGAGCCCCTGTCCACAGTGGTCTCGGGCACACTTCGCCTGCTGGTTGGCGTCCTCGCGATCAGTGTTGTCCTGAGCCTCTTCAACAGCGACATCGCATTCTGGAGCGGATCGGGCAACTGTGTCACCGCTGGCTGGATCTCCGGCAGCTCGAGCGCTGCCGACGCCATGTTCAGCGCTCGAAACGGGGCGCACGTCTCGGCGGTCCCGCAGTACTGCGCCGAACACCCCAGTAACTACCAGCATCTGCTGAGAGTGCTCGGTGGCGTACCGACGCTCGTTCTGTTGATCGGCGGGCTCATCCTGCTCAACCGCCTGCTGCAGTCGGCCGCCCGAGACGGCGTCTACACCACACAAACCGCCTCCAGGCTGCACCTGCTGGGCTGGTGGCTGCTGCTCGGCAGCGTGTTCGCGGAAGCCATCGAGGCCGGCGCCCGCGCAGCCCTGCTTGCGACGCTGACCGACAACGTCACATTCTCGGCCGAAGCGGTACTCCACACATCGGCATTCCCCTACCTCACAGTCCTGACCGCCCTAGGGGTGCTCACGTTCGCACGGATCACGCGTGTGGGGGCCGCCATGCGCGAGGACCTCGAAGGGACTGTCTGATGTCCGACGAGGAAACCGAGACCCACGAAATCCACGTGCATCTCGACCGTCTCCTCGCCGAACGAGACATGACACTGGCAGAACTCGCCGTTCGCGTAGGCGTGACCAATGTCAATTTGTCCATCCTCAAGAACAATCGCGCAAAAGCAATCCGCTTCACAACCCTCACGAGCATCTGCCGAGTGCTCGGCTGCCAGCCGGGCGACCTGCTCAGCTACGGCCCGGTGCGCAGTGATGTCCAGGCTGGATAACCACCGTCGAGCCGCCCAATATCGCTCGTTTGGCAAAGGGTTACGCAGATAACATCCAACTCGCCGAAAATAGGGGAGAAGTAAATGATTGGAATGATGGACACCGGAATGAAGATCACGGCGGTAATCTCTGTCGCAGTGGTGATCGGCCTGGCTGTTCTCGCCAACAGGTGGCTCAAGCGACGCTGAGCCCGGCTACGCGACGGAACCGGCGGTCCACGACGCCGGGCTCACGGCCCGGCCGCACGGTACGCCGAGCTCGTCGGCGGCCCGCTCGACGGGCTGCTGCTCGACATCACCGGCTGGACGGCGGACGAGATCCAGACCGCGCCGCGTTGATGACCGAGCTCGGCCAGTTCGGCGCCGGCGGCCGCGCCCTGTACGACCCGCGCCCCGGCGAGCGGAACCGCTGGGACTGGTCCGGCGACACACCTTGACCCTAAGTACAGCGAGGGGCCGCACGGAGACTCCGTACGGCCCCTTGGCCCGTCGGCGGCCCCTACCTCGCGCGCCCCTCGGCGAGAACGGCCGCGGCGATCGTCACGCCCATCACGCCCACCGCATCCCCACCTTGGAGAGCAACTCGACCCGCTCCGGCGCCAGCGTGAGGGCCCGGCGGCGCTGGTTGTCGACCCACGTTCCGAGCTTCAGCGCCACGTCCCGCTGTGCGTGACCGTCGCCGGTGGTGATGGTCTCGACGTGCTTGCGGGGCACCGTGAGGTGGCCCTCGCGCGCGAAGAACTGTGCTGCGGCGGCGTAGTGCATGGCCCACTTGTCGGCCTGGCTGGTGCGCGGCTTCGGCTTCTCGTCCTCGCTGGCGGGAGTGATGCCGAGGACCTGCTCGCACATCCACTGCTGCACGGCGGTGAGCTGGTCCCACCCAAGCCGTACTGAAGTCACCCACCGGCCGAGGTCCTCGCCCTGGCGCACGACCTCACCCGCCACGGTGGGCAGGGCCTGCCCCGTGTCCAGGTGCTGGCGCACGAGGTGGAAGCTCCGCTGCACGTCACCGGCCACACCGGGCACCAGGACGGGTCGATCTCCTCCAACTGCTCACGCCGCTCTCGCGTCATCGCCCCGGCCGACGACTCCAGCGGCAGCCCCTCAGCCCGGCGCTGCTCGATCTCGCCGGCCTTCCGTGCGGCTGCCCGCGCGTTCTTCAGCCAGATGCCAACCGCCGCGCCCTGGTAGGCGGCGTCCAGCGGCGCCAGGAGGTGCCCGTGCTCGGCTGCCCACCCGCGCGCGGCGGCCAGGCCCTCGGCCCAGGCGACGTCGGCGTGGGACCAGACCATGCCGAGCTTCTCCAGCTGGGCGACGCGCTCTGGATCCATGTCGCCGCGGTTGTAGAAGCGGCGGGCGTCGGCGGTCCACTGCCCGAGCGGGAACCCGGCGAGCGAGGCCGGCCACCCAGCTTTCTCGGCGTCTTCGGCGGGCACGCGGAACGTGAACGGGACCTTGAGGTCGCCGTGCTCGCGGGCGTAGATGACGGCGGCTTCCACCCCGCGCCGCCAGTGCTCGTGCTCCGGGTTCAGCACCCGAAGGTTGATGAACGCGGCGAGCGCGGCCGGGTCGCGCGGCGTACTGAACTTCAGCAGGGCCTTGGCGGGGGCGCTGATGCTGCCGGAGCCACTGCCGACCCCGTTGCTCTTCCGGCTGCCGTCCTCGACGGGCTTGTAGCGGCTCGGGGCCTGCTGCTCGGCGAGGGTCTCCACGATTCGCGCGTCGTGCGCCCGGAGCGCCTCCAGCAGCTTGGCGAGGCCGCCGTACGCCCGGGAGGTGAGCATGTTGTCGGCGGTCTCGCCGGGGCCGAGAAGGATCGGCACGACGAGCGAGGCCATCTTCCCCTCGCCGGGCTGCATCCGCAGGCCCGGCCCACGGCCTGGACGAGGTCGGGCATGGAGCCGCGCACGTCGGCCCAGTACACGGAGTCGCAGTTCTTCGTGTCGACTCCCTCGCCCAACACCTTCACCGAGCCGAGGAAGCCCTTCTCCACGACGGTGCCGTCCGCAGCGATGCCCTCGGCGAACTCGGCCAGGACGCGGCGGCGGTGGAGCGGCTTGTGGTCGCCGCACAGCCAGTCGGCCCAGACCGTGGCCGGGTACAGCGCCGGGGCGGCGGCGTGGAGCTGGTCGGCGACGCCGGGAAGACCGGCCGCGAACGCCTCGGCCTCCTTCACCACGTGGTGGAAGACCAGCGTGCGCCGGAAGCCCTCCTCCGCCGACGCCTTCACCAGCGCCGTCTGCAGGGCCGCCATGCGGGCCCCGCGGACCTCGTCCGAGCGGGCCTCGGCGCCCAGGAGCTGCGCGGCCTGAAGCTGGGTGTCGGTGACGTCCACGCAGACGACTTGATAGGGGGCGCAGATGCCCCGGTCGATGGCCTCGGAGAGCGACAGGGTGTAGCACCGGCTGCCGAACGGACCGTCCGGGTCATCGTCCATGCTCGCGACCAGCTCACCGCGGGAGCCGGGATACAGCATGCAGATTGCGCGACGTGCTATACCTGACGCTACATCAGATCTCTTCTCCGGGTCCCTGAGCTGGTTCCAGGGTCAATCCAAAGACCCAGAATGAAGCACCCCTAGCCTTGGCAGGGACCTCTTCGCCCCTGGCGCTGGTGGGGGCCGGTCCGCAGGTAGGGGGCGGCCCCCACCATGGCACCCCCTACCCGTTGCCAGCCGCCCGCGCAGCGGGCCTTGGGCCGGGGAGCGCAGCGACCGGGCCCTGACGGCCACTCAATGGCCGTCTCGTCAGGCGAGCGGAGCGCGCCCGACCCCGTGGTGGGGAGCGCAGCGGACCACCACGGGGAGGTGAACGCAGTGAGCCGACCGGACCGAGCGGAGCGCGGGCTTCGCCGGAGCGGAGCGCAGGCGCACCGGCCGAAGGCCGGCCAGCCGAGCGTAGCGAGGCTGTTCACTCCTCCACGCGCAGCGTGGAGGAACCCGCGGAGCGGGTTCCTCCCAATAGGAAGAGCGGGGGGGGGGGGAAAAGGTGGAGGGGTAGGTGTAGGTGTGGGGGGGGGCCGGAG
>NZ_JBEXRC010000070.1:0-25032 GCF_040612915.1 Streptomyces sp. NPDC006326
TTCTCCGGTTGGATCGTCATTTCGCCCGCCGCGCCCGCCACGGCCCCCCCAACCCCCCTGGGGGGGGGGGCCGGGCGCCGTCGCGTGTCCGTGCGCCTCTCAGTGCGCCGGGGGCTTCGTCTTCCCGGCGCTCACGTGGAGCGGATCGGGGGTCCCGCCGATGAAGTTCTCGAACTTCCGGCGCGGCGCAGCCCAGCGCCGGTCGTGGTGGAAGGCGCGCAGCTTCGCCTTGGCGCGGGCCCGCGGGCGCTTCGCGTAGAACCGCTTCGCGTACGGGGAGCCGGGCCGGGCCAGCCGGATCGCGCCGATCAGCGCCACGAACGGGACGAGGATGCCGAGCAGTGCGGTACGGGCCTTCCCCTTCCACAGGGCGACCAGCGCCAGGAAGAAGTTGGTGGCGGTGTTCATGGCGACGATCCCCCGGTTGCTGCGTTCGTCCGGGTCCAGGTCGTTGACCCCGAACGGCAGGAAGCCGGCCAGCACCAGCGCCACCAGCGCGGCCGTCAGCACCACGATCTCCACGCTCTTGCGGCCCTGTTCGCTCCAGTAGACGTCGTCGAGGTGCAGGATCAGCGCGAACTCGTCGAGGACGAGGCCCGCGCCCAGACCGAAGATCACCGCCGAGAGCCCCGAGCCGAAACTGTGGGCGCCGCTGCCGACCGCACCGAACCCGCCGACGATCACGAGGACCACGCCGGGCACCACGTGGTGGACGTGCATCCCGCCCGGGGTGACGTTCTTGAACGGGCCCCGGCCGGCCCGGATCAGACGGGTGATGACACGGGTGACCAGGAACGACAACACGAAGGAGACCAGGGCGAGGAGCAGGGGCAGCTTCCCCGGCTCGACGATGTTCCGGTACCACCAGTGACCCATGACACCACCTCCCCATCTGTCCGTAATGGGCAATTTACCGGTCGGGGCGAGCGGGTAGCGTTCGCGCCGATGACAGATTCGATCGAAGAGCAGCTTCCGGAGCGCGCCCCGTTCCTCGACGGCGTCCGGTTCGCGTTCGGCACCCTCACCGTGCTGCCCGTCCGCGTCACCCGCTGGGACCGTGCGGCCGCCCGCACCGGAATGGCCTGCGCCCCGCTCGCCGGCCTGGTCGTCGGCCTGCTCGCGGCGGCGGCGGGCTCGGTGCTGCTCCTGCTCGGCGGCGGCCCGCTGCTCGCCGCGGCCGCCACCGTCGCCGTACCGGCCGCCCTGACCCGGGGCCTGCACCTGGACGGCCTCGCGGACACCGCCGACGGGCTGGGCAGCGCCAAGCCCCCCGCCGAGGCGCTGCGCATCATGAAGCAGTCCGACATCGGCCCCTTCGGGGTGCTGGTGCTGGTGCTGGTGATGCTCCTTCAGGCGGGCGCGCTGTCCGAGGCGTACGCCGGCGGCCCGCTTCGCGGCGCCCTCGCGGCGGTGGTGGCGGCGGTCGCCGCCCGGCTGGCCATGACGCTGGCCTCCCGCACCGGAATCCCGTCGGCCCGCCCCGAAGGGCTGGGCGCGGCGGTCGCGGGCGTGGTCCCGCGCGGCGCCGCCGTGGCGGTCGCCGCCCTGACCGTCCTGGCGGCCGCGGCCGCCGCGCTCCCGCTCGGCCTGCCGGCCGCCGGCCGGCAGGCCGCGGCGGTCCTCGCCGCCCTGGCGGTGGCCCAACTCCTCCTGCGCCGCTGCGTCCGCCGCTTCGGCGGCGTCACGGGCGACGTCTTCGGGGCCCTCGCGGAAACCTCGGCCACCACCGCCCTGATCGTGCTGGCCCTCGGCTGACACCCCCGCGCGGCGGCGGCACCCGACCCCGTAGGGTCGGGGCGTGGAAGAGACGCCGACGGTCATCAGAGTGCTGCTCGCGGACGACCAGGCCCTGCTGCGCAGCGCCTTCAAGGTGCTCGTCGACTCCGAGCCCGACATGGAGGTGGTCGGCGAGGCCTCCGACGGTGCGCAGGCCTTCGCGCTCGCGCGGCAGACCCGGCCCGACGTGGTCCTCATGGACATCCGGATGCCCGGTACCGACGGCCTCGCCGCCACCCGCATGATCACCGCCGACTCCGGACTCGACGCCGTCCGCGTGGTCATGCTGACCACCTTCGAGGTCGACGAGTACGTGGTCCAGGCGCTGCGCGCCGGAGCCTCCGGCTTCCTCGGCAAGGGGGCCGAGCCCGAGGAGCTCCTGAACGCCATCCGCCTGGCCGCCGCGGGGGAGGCCCTGCTCTCCCCGGCCGCCACCAAGGGGCTCATCGCCACCTTCCTCGCCCAGGGCGGCGCCGTCCACGACCCCGCGGCCCCTGCCGCCCCGCACGCGCAGCGGCTCGCCGCCCTGACGGGCCGGGAGCGGGAGGTCCTCGTGCACGTCGCCGCCGGCCTGTCCAACGACGAGATCGGCGGCCGGCTGGAAGTCAGCCCGCTCACCGTCAAGACCCACGTCAACCGGGCCATGGCCAAGCTCGGCGCCCGCGACCGGGCCCAATTGGTGGTCATTGCCTACGAATCGGGCCTGGTCCGCCCCCGCTGCGAATAGCCGCAGTACGCGGCCGTACTGCAACCGCGGTATGCCGCACACGAGGACGGGACCTGGGAGCGACGCGCCGCCGCCCCGCCGTCCGCGAGGCTGGAGGGCCCCTCGGCCCGGGGACCGCGGCCTTCGCGCGTGCCTGCGGCATGCCCTCGTACACGTACTGCAGAGAGATCCCACACCCATGTCGTGGCTGTCCCGCTTCAGCCTCGCCCAGAGAGCGCTGACCGGCCTCGTGTCGATCGTCGCGCTCCTCTTCGGCGCCATAGCGATCCCCCAGCTCAAGCAGCAGCTGCTGCCGTCCATCGAACTGCCCATGGTGTCCGTCCTCGCCCCCTACCAGGGCGCCTCGCCCGACGTCGTGGAGAAGCAGGTCATCGAGCCGATCGAGGCCACCCTCAAGGGCGTCGACGGCATCACCGGCATCACCTCCACGGCCAGCGAGGGCAACGCCCTGATCACGGCGAAGTTCGACTACGGCGACAGCGGCACCAAGCAGCTCGTCGCCGACGTCCAGCAGGCCGTGAACCGGGCGCGCGTACGGCTGCCCGCCGAGGTGGACCCGCAGGTCGTGGCCGGCTCCACCGACGACATCCCGACGGTGGTCCTCGCGGTCACCTCCGACAAGGACCAGCAGGCGCTCGCCGACCAGCTCGGCCGCTCCGTCGTCCCCGTCCTGGAGGACATCCAGGGCGTCGGCCAGGTCAGCGTCGACGGCGTCCGGGACCTGCAGATCACCGTCACCCCCGACAACGCCAAGCTCGCGGCGGCCGGCCTCGACGGCGCCGCCCTCGCCCAGGGCCTCCAGGCGGGCGGCGCCACCGTCCCCGCGGGCTCCTTCGACGAGGCGGGCAAGAACCGCACCGTCCGCGTCGGCGGCGGCTACACCTCCCTCGCCCAGCTGGAGGACCTGCGCCTGAGCGCCGGCCCCGGAAAGCCGGCCGTACGCCTCGGCGATGTCGCCACCGTCACGCAGGAGCCCGCCAAGGCCGTCTCCCTCACCCGTACCAACGGCAAGCCCAGCCTCGCCCTCGTCCTCACCATGGACAAGGACGGCAGCGCCGTCGCGATCTCCGACGCAGTCCGGGACAAGCTGCCCGAGCTGCGCTCCGCGCTCGGCGCCGGTGCCGAACTGACCGTGGTCAGCGACCAGGGACCGCCCGTCGCCAAGTCCATCTCCAGCCTCACCACCGAGGGCCTGCTCGGCCTGCTCTTCGCGGTGATCGTGATCCTGGTCTTCCTGGCCTCGCTGCGCTCGACGCTGGTCACCGCGGTCTCCATCCCGCTGTCCGTCGTCCTCGCGCTCATCGTGCTGTGGACGCGCGACCTGTCCCTCAACATGCTGACGCTGGGCGCGCTCACCATCGCCATCGGCCGTGTCGTCGACGACTCGATCGTGGTCCTGGAGAACATCAAGCGCCACCTCGGCTACGGCGAGGAGCGCGAGGCCGCCATCATCGCCGCGGTCAAGGAGGTCGCCGGCGCGGTCACCTCCTCCACGCTCACCACCGTGGCCGTCTTCCTCCCGATCGCCTTCGTCGGCGGCATGGTCGGAGAATTCTTCGGCCCCTTCTCCCTCACCGTCGCCGCGGCCCTGCTGGCTTCGCTGCTCGTGTCCCTGACGGTCGTCCCGGTGCTCTCGTACTGGTTCCTGCGCGCCCCCGAGGGTGCGGCGGAGAACCCCGGCAAGGCACGCCGCGAGGCCGAGGAGAAGGAGGCGAAGAGCCGCCTCCAGCGCTTCTACGTACGGGCCCTCGGCCTGGTCACGCGGCGCCGGGCCACGACCCTGACCGTCGCCGTCCTGGTCCTCGTCGCCACCTTCGCGATGACCCCGCTGATGAAGACCAACTTCTTCGACCAAGGCGAGCAGACCGTCCTGACGGTCAAGCAGCAGCTGCCCCCGGGCACCTCGCTGGCCGCCTCCGACGAGGCGAGCCACAGGGTGGAGAAGGCCCTCACCGCGGTCGAAGGGGTCAAGGACTACCAGGTCACCGTCGGCTCCTCCGGCTTCCTGGCCGCCTTCGGCGGCGGTACGGGCTCCAACCAGGCCTCGTACCAGGTCACCCTGGAGGACTCCGGCGACTCGGACGCCGTCAAGAAGCGCATCGAGGACGCGCTCGGCGCGCTCGACGGCATCGGCGACACCAGCATCTCGGCGGGCGGCGGCTTCGGCAGCCAGAACCTCACCGTGGTCGTCAAGGCGGGCGACGCGGCCGTCCTCGCCAAGGCCGCCGAGCAGGTCCGGGCGCAGGTGGCCACTCTCGACGACGTCACCGACGTGCAGAGCGACCTGTCCCAGTCGGTGCCCCGGATCTCGGTGACCGCCACCCCGAAGGCCGCCGAGGCGGGCCTGAACCAGGCCGCGCTCGGCGCGATCGTCGCGCAGGCCGTACGCGGCAACCCGGCGGGCAAGGCCGTCCTGGACAACACCGAACGGGACATCGTCATCAGGTCCGCCCAGCCGGCCACCACCCTGGCCGAACTGCAGGCGCTGCCCGTCGGCCCCCTCCGGCTCGGCGACGTCGCCGAGGTCAAGGAGGTCCCCGGCCCGGTCTCGATGACCCGGATCGACGGCGCCCGCGCCGCCACCATCACCGCGAAGCCGGTCGGCGACAACACCGGTGCGATCGGCGCGGCACTCCAGACGAAGATCAAGGCACTGGACCTGCCGGAAGGGGCCACCGCCACCATCGGCGGTGTCTCCGAGGACCAGGGCGAGGCCTTCGCCTCGCTCGGCCTGGCCATGCTCGCGGCCATCGCGATCGTGTTCATGCTCCTCGTCGCGACGTTCCGCTCGCTGGTCCAGCCGCTGATCCTGCTGGTGTCGATCCCCTTCGCGGCGACCGGCGCGCTCGGCCTGCTCCTGGTGACCGGCACCCCGCTCGGTGTCCCGGCGCTGATCGGCATGCTGATGCTCATCGGCATCGTGGTGACCAACGCGATCGTCCTGATCGACCTGGTCAACCAGTACCGCGCCCAGGGCCTGGGCGTCGTCGAAGCCGTCGTCGAGGGCGGCCGGCACCGGCTGCGCCCGATCCTGATGACCGCCCTCGCGACGATCTTCGCGCTGCTCCCGATGGCGCTCGGCGTCACCGGCGGGGGCGGGTTCATCTCGCAGCCGCTGGCGGTGGTCGTCATCGGCGGACTGGTCAGCTCGACGCTGCTGACCCTGCTCCTGGTGCCGACGCTGTACACGATGACCGAACTCCGCAAGGAGCGCCGCCACGCGAAGAAGCGGGCCCGCCTGACGGTGGTCCCGGCCCCGGCCGCCTCCGCGGACGAGGAGTCCCCGGCCACGGTCTGAGGCACACAGGCAAGACGGGAGGGAGGTCAAACGAAAGGGGCACCCCGGAGGGGTGCCCCTTTCGGTGATCGGGTCCGCCCGTTACGGGAGGGCGAGCATGCGCTCCAGGGCGAGCTTCGCGAAGCTCTCCGTCTCCTTGTCGACCTGGATGCGGTTGACGAGGTTGCCCTCGGCCAGCGACTCCAGGGTCCACACCAGGTGGGGGAGGTCGATGCGGTTCATCGTCGAGCAGAAGCAGACCGTCTTGTCGAGGAAGACGACCTCCTTGTCCTGCGCGGCGAACCGGTTCGCCAGGCGGCGGACCAGGTTCAGCTCGGTGCCGATGGCCCACTTGGAGCCGGCCGGGGCCGCCTCCAGCGTCTTGATGATGTACTCCGTCGAGCCCACGTAGTCGGCCGCGGCCACGACCTCGTGCTTGCACTCCGGGTGGACGAGGACGTTCACCTCCGGGATCCGGGCGCGCACGTCGTTGACCGAGTCCACCGAGAAGCGGCCGTGCACGGAGCAGTGGCCGCGCCACAGGATCATCTTGGCGGCGCGCAGCTCCTCGACGGTCAGGCCGCCGTTCGGCTTGTGCGGGTTGTAGAGCACGCAGTCGTCCAGGGACATGCCCATGTCGCGGACGGCCGTGTTGCGGCCCAGGTGCTGGTCCGGGAGGAAGAGCACCTTCTCGCCCTGCTCGAAGGCCCAGCCCAGGGCCCGCTCGGCGTTGGACGAGGTGCAGATGGTGCCGCCGTGCTTGCCGGTGAAGGCCTTGATGTCGGCGGAGGAGTTCATGTACGAGACGGGCACCGTGACGTCGGCTATGCCGGCCTCGGTCAGCACGTCCCAGCACTCGGCGACCTGCTCGGCGGTGGCCATGTCGGCCATCGAGCAGCCGGCGGCCAGGTCGGGCAGGACGACCTTCTGGTCGTCCGAGGTCAGGATGTCCGCCGACTCGGCCATGAAGTGGACGCCGCAGAAGACGATGTACTCGGCCTCCGGCTTGGCGGCCGCGTCCTTGGCCAGCTTGAAGGAGTCGCCGGTGACGTCGGCGAACTCGATGACCTCGTCACGCTGGTAGTGGTGACCGAGGATGAAGACCTTGTCACCGAGCTTCTCCTTGGCCGCGCGGGCACGCGCCACCAGGTCCGGGTCCGACGGCGACGGCAGGTCGCCGGGGCACTCCACCCCGCGCTCGCTCTTGGGGTCGGCCTCGCGGCCGAGCAGCAGGAGGGCAAGGGGCGTCGGCTGGACGTCCAAAGGCTGGGCGGTGGTCACGACACGCACCCTTTCTGTTTCTGCGACAAGGGACTTCTGAAACATCGCTTCGACTTCTCGTCTATTTGACGCTATCTATCATAGCTGCTTCATGTCACTTTGACGATGCCGATAGTGTCGATGTGACGCATTCGCCCTGTGACGAACCGGTCGGTCCGTCATGGCCACCCGCCCGCGAGGGTGTGCGAGCATGAATATCTGAAACACGCGTCGGGTCCGGAATGAATCCGCGACCCCGCTCGTTGCCATCGACGGCAAGAGTCCGACGTTTCCCTGCCTCCGGCGGGGAGCCGCCCACTTCGGGAGTGAATGCAGATGTCCGTACAGGACGACAAGACCACTGTGAGCGACGGCATCCTCCTGTCCGACGCCGCCGCCGAGAAGGTCAGGACCCTGCTGGAGCAGGAAGGCCGCGATGACCTGGCCCTCCGCGTCGCCGTCCAGCCCGGCGGCTGCTCCGGCCTGCGCTACCAGCTCTTCTTCGACGAGCGCTCCCTCGACGGCGACGTCGTCAAGGACTTCGACGGCGTGAAGGTCGTCACGGACCGGATGAGCTCCCCGTACCTGCACGGCGCCTCGATCGACTTCGTCGACACCATCGAGAAGCAGGGCTTCACGATCGACAACCCGAACGCCACCGGCTCCTGCGCCTGCGGCGACTCGTTCAGCTAGCAGGCCCGGCGGCCCGAGCCGCCGCGAGGCCGTCAGCCGAGGCCGTACGTCGAGAGGGCCCCGGCACCTTGAACCAGGTGCCGGGGCCCTCTCGCGTACCCGCGGGGCGGGGGCGGACTACTGCCGGGGGAGCGGCTTGCCCGTCGTCGCGTCGATCACCTTGCGCTCACCGAGCGGCTGCTGCAGGGTCGCCGACACGGACATCTCCTTGGCGATCATGATGCACGCCTGGCCCGGCTTGGTCGGCGTGTCGGTGATCCGCACCGACACCGAGCCGGCCTCCTCGCGCGCCTCCAGGGCGTAGGTGCTGCACACCCCGCCCCAGAAGTTCACGGTCAGCTTCCGGTCGGCCTGGGCATAGGAGAAACCGGGCACGGTACGCCCGC
Organism: Streptomyces sp. NPDC006326; assembly: GCF_040612915.1. Taxonomy (NCBI): domain Bacteria; kingdom Bacillati; phylum Actinomycetota; class Actinomycetes; order Kitasatosporales; family Streptomycetaceae; genus Streptomyces; species Streptomyces sp. NPDC006326. The sequence continues at coordinate 8,120 of NZ_JBEXRC010000070.1, forward strand.
CCTGCGGGGACGCCCCGGGACCCGGGGAGTTCTCCCCGGCCGCCTGGACGACCGTGTGCGCGGGCGCGCCGTTCGTGCCCGCCACCTCGAAGAGCCAGGCCGGCACCAGACCGCGGGTCCCGTCCACCGTCCCCGGCGCCAGCCCCAGGACCGCTCCCTTCACGGTCTCGGTCCGCGGCGGCTTCATCGGACGGGGCTCCGGGTTGCAGGGCGGGGTGTCCGAAGGGCCGACCGGGGTGTCCGGGGTCAGCGGGACCGAGGTCGCGCAGCCGCTCGGCCCGGGATCCGTGCCGGGTCCGGCCGAGGACCGGTTCAGCCGGGCCAGTGCCTCCACGGCCCCGACCACCGGCTGCTCGGCGGCGCGGACGGGCGCCTTCAGCGCGCCGCTGCCCGCCACGACCTGGGAGTCGGCCCCCACGCTGATCTTCGTGGACCAGCCCTGCGTGGGGAGCCCGCCGATCACCGGATCGGCGGTGACCACCCGGACCGAGCCCTGGGTGAGGCGGGCGTCCAGCTTGGCCCCGCTCTGCCCGGCGGCCGCGAGCACCGGGGCGGCGGCGGCCTTCGCGGCCTCCTCGCCCACCGGCTTGCCGCCCTTGGCGCCCGGGTTGCCCTGGACGGCCCCGCCGGAGCCGCCGTCCTGGGGGAGGGTGGCGGGGCCGCAGGTGTCCTTGCCCCGCTGGCAGTCGTCGCTGCCTCCCGCCTGGAAGCGGGAGAAGTTCCAGGTCCCGGGAGCCTTGACGTTCACCGTGAGCCGCGGCCCGGAGCCGTCGGCGGCCTCCCCGGCCTGCCAGAACTCACCGCTGAGCCGCGGAGTGCCCGGGATGCCGAGGGCCGCCGCGAGCCGGGCCACCTCCTCCGGGCCGACCTCGCCGGTCGCGGCGAAGGAAGGCGCCGTCGCCGGGGCCTCCGGGAGCGGGACGTCGGCCCGGTACGTCACCCCGCCGCCGTGCGGGTCCGGCTCACCGGGGGCGATGCCCGGCCCCGGGGGACTCGGCGCGACGCGGGGCGCGGAGGCCGCGCTGTCCCCCGTACGGCCGCCCGGCGAGCCGTCGCCGTACGCCGTCGAGGCCCAGTACGCCGTACCGCCGCCCACGAGCAGGACGGCGGCCGCCATCGAGCCGATGGCCCAGGCAGGCCGCCGCCGTGTGCCGCGTGATGTGTCGGGTTGTTCGCTGGTCACCGCATTGCTCCTTCGCCCGTACCGCAGTGGCTGATGCGGGTGTGACGGAACAGCGGCCCAACCGGTTCCGCCGTACGGCTAGTCGCCGTACTGGGCGGTGGAGGCGATCAGCCGCGCCGAGGCCGGCGGGACGCTGATGCCGTGGATCTGCGAGGGCGCCACCCGGGCCGGCCGGGGGTCCGCCGGGACCGCCCAGTGCGGAGCCATCCTGGCGCAGTCGCCCAGCAGACGTGCGAAGGCGGGCCGCGTGTCGGCCGCCGAGTCGGCGTAGCCGAAGGCATCGGTGTAGGTCATGGGGCACGTTAGGCACGGCGCGGCGAGTGAAGAAAGAGCTACTACGGGGTAGTTTCGGGCGGTCGGCCACGCCGCCGCGAGCGGGTAGTTTTGAATGTCCCCTCGCCGTCCTTCGCAGGAGCATCCACGCCGTGCGTATCGCAGTCACCGGCTCCATCGCCACCGACCACCTCATGACCTTCCCCGGCCGTTTCGCCGACCAGCTGGTCGCGGACCAGCTGCACACGGTCTCCCTGTCCTTCCTCGTGGACAACCTCGACGTACGGCGGGGCGGTGTCGGCCCGAACATCTGCTTCGGCATGGGCCAGCTCGGCATCCGCCCGATCCTGGTTGGCGCCGCGGGCTACGACTTCGACGAGTACCGCGCCTGGCTGGACCGGCACGGCGTCGACACCGCGTCCGTACGGATCTCGGAGGTGCTGCACACCGCCCGCTTCGTGTGCACCACGGACGCCGACCACAACCAGATCGGCTCCTTCTACACGGGCGCGATGAGCGAGGCCCGCCTGATCGAGCTGAAGGCGGTCGCGGACCGGGTGGGCGGCCTGGACCTGGTCCTCATCGGCGCCGACGACCCCGAGGCGATGCTCCGCCACACGGAGGAGTGCCGGACGCGGGGCATCCCGTTCGCCGCCGACTTCTCGCAGCAGATCGCCCGGATGGACGGCGACAACATCCGGACCCTGATGGAGGGCGCGACGTACCTCTTCTCGAACGAGTACGAGAAGGGCCTCATCGAGTCGAAGTCCGGCTGGACCGACGAGGAGATCCTCGGCAAGGTCGGCACCCGCGTGACCACGCTGGGCTCGCGCGGCGTGCGCATCGAGCGGGCCGGCCAGGAGCCGATCGTCGTCGGCTGCCCCGAGGAGACCGCGAAGGTGGACCCGACGGGTGTCGGCGACGCCTTCCGGGCCGGGTTCCTGACGGGGCTGGGCTGGGGCGTCGGGCTGGAGCGGGCGGCGCAGGTCGGCTGCATGCTCGCCACCCTGGTGATCGAGACCCTGGGCACGCAGGAGTACACGCTGGCGCGGGCCCACTTCATGGAGCGCTTCACGAAGGCCTACGGCGAGACGGCGGCGGCGGAAGTCCGCTCCCACCTCACCGTCTGACCCGCCCGACCCGCCCGACCCGTCCGTCCCACCGGACGCGCCCCGGCGCCCCGCCCCGCCCTCGCGGCCGGGGGCGGCGCCGGGGTCAGGACCGGCGGCGGACCGTGTAGGCCGTGCCCGGGATGCGGGGGGACTCCCCCAGGTAGGTGTGGCCGCGCAGCGTGCACCACGCCGGGATGTCCAGCCGGGCGACCTCGTCGTCCGAGACCACGGTGACGGTGCCCCCCACCGGCACCGAGCCGATCACGCGCGCCAGCTCGATCACCGGCTGCGGGCAGCGCAGGCCCAGCGCGTCGATCTCCAGGGAGTCGGCCACCGGCCCGCCCTCCACCGGCTCCGCCACGCCGAGCGTGCCGCGCACCCCGGCGACCACCCCCGGCAGGACCTCCAGGAAGCCGTTGACCTCCTCCGCGGTCGTGCCCGCCGGCAGGGAGACCCGTACGTTGCCCTCCGACAGCACCCCCATCGCCCGCAGCACGTGACTCGGGGTCAGGGTGGAGCTGGTGCACGAGGAACCGGAGGAGACGGAGTAGCCCGCCCGGTCCAGCTCGTGCAGCAGGCTCTCCCCGTCGACGTAGAGGCAGGAGAAGGTGACCAGGTGCGGCAGCCGCCGCTCGGGGTGGCCGACCACCTCCACGTCCGGCACCAGCCGGACCACCCGCCGCCGGATCCGGTCCACCAGGACCCGCAGCCGCTCCGCCTCCGCGCCGGCCTCGGCCCGGACGGCCCGCAGCGAGGCCGCCGCCGCCACGACGGCCGGGAGATTGGTGAAGCCGGGGGAGCGGCCGAACTCCCGCTCGTCCACCGGGCCTTGCGGCGAGAAGCGGGCTCCCTTGCGGACGGCCAGCAGGCCGACCCCCGCCGGGCCGCCCCATTTGTGCGCACTCGCCGTCAGCACCGACCAGCCGCCCTCCACCGGCCCCCAGCCCAGCGACTGCGCCGCGTCCACCAGCAGCGGCACCCCCGCCGCGGCGCAGACCTCGGCGACCTCCGCCACCGGCTGCACGGTGCCCACCTCGTGGTTGGCCGACTGCAGGCAGGCCAGGGCCGTGCCCGGCCCGAGGGCGGAGGCGTAGCCGGCCGCTGAGACCGCGCCCGTGCGGTCCACCGGTACCTCCGTCACCGTCCCCCCGGCAGCCTCGTGCGCCGCCGCCGCGTGCAGGACGGAACTGTGTTCGACCGCCGATACGACGAGATGACCGCCGACCCGACGGCGCCCGGCGAGCGCTCCCGCAAGGCCCGTGTGAACCGCGTGCGTCCCCGAAGGAGTGAAGACGAGCTCGTCGGGGCGACAGCCCACCGCCTCCGCGGCCGCCTCCCGGGCGGCATCCAGCAGCAGCCTGGCGCGCCGGCCCTCCCGGTACAGCCGGGCGGGGTCCGCCCAGCCCTCGTCCAGGGCTGCCTGCAGCGCCTGGCGGGCCACGGGGTGCAGCGGGGCGGCGGACGCGGTGTCGAAGTACGGCATCCGGTCACCGTAAAGGAGGAGCCGTGCGCAGCACGCCCTTGAGGGGTGGCGGCCGGGCGACGGGCGGGACGGCGGGGCGCGGCGTTCGAGGTCAGGGGCCGTCAGATGGGCCCCGGAGGCGGCCGTTCAGGGGGTGTTGGACCGTCCCCCGTACGGCGGATCCATCCCTTCGGGGGCAGTAGCGGCGCGTTGGGCACCCTCCCCGCGCGACCCCAAATAGCGTCCAGTAGGGTTTGGTCCGCATAAACATCCAAACCCCTGCCTGCGTCAGGGCCGGCGACCGACCCGAATACGGCCGCGGCCGGCCGCGCGGGCCGAGACTCTCGGGAAGGCGCTACGTGAGTCCCTACGGCTCCGACCGCTCGCCGCGGCGCCCGATGCGGCGGAAGCTGCTGCAGGCGCTGACTGCGGGCGTGGTCCTGGCGACCGCCACTGGTTGCTCGTACAACTGGAAAAGCTTCCCCCGCCTCGGAATGCCCACCCCGGTCACGGAGGAGGCGCCTCGCATCCTCTCCCTGTGGCAGGGGTCCTGGGCGGCCGCTCTCATCACGGGCATCCTGGTCTGGGGCCTGATCCTGTGGAGCGTCATCTTCCACCGGCGCAGCCGGACGAAGGTGGAGGTCCCTCCGCAGACCCGGTACAACATGCCGATCGAGGCGCTGTACACCGTGGTCCCGCTCATCATCGTCTCGGTGCTGTTCTACTTCACCGCGCGTGACGAGTCGAAGCTCCTTTCCCTCTCCGCCAAGCCGGCGCACACCATCAACGTGGTCGGCTTCCAGTGGAGCTGGGGCTTCAACTACGTCGAGGACGTCGATGGTGACGGAGCGACTCCGAAGGCCGGTGAGGTTCCCAAGGAGCTCGCCGCCATCCCGGACCGCTTCACCAAGGAATTCCCCGCCGGCGCCGAAGGCGTCTACGAGAAGGGCGTTCCGGGCGACCGCAACTTCCAGACCGGCAACCCGGGGCCGACCCTCTGGCTGCCCAAGGGCGAGAAGGTCCGCTTCATCCTGTCGTCGAACGACGTCATCCACTCGTTCTGGGTGGTTCCGTTCCTCATGAAGCAGGACGTCATCCCCGGTCACACCAACGTCTTCGAGGTCACTCCCTCGCAGGAGGGCACCTTCGTGGGCAAGTGCGCCGAGCTCTGCGGCGTCGACCACTCCCGGATGCTCTTCAACGTCAAGGTCGTCTCGCCCGAGCGATACAGGGCACACCTGAAGGAACTGGCCGAGAAGGGGCAGACCGGCTTCCTCCCGGCCGGCATCAAGCAGACTGACCCGGCCCGGAATGCGGAGACGAACAAACTGTGAGCATCCTCAACGAATCTCAGGGTGCCGCCGCCGACTCGTATGAGAACGAGCTGCCGGTGCGGCGCAAGCAGCCGGGCAATGTCGTCGTGAAGTGGATGACCACTACCGACCACAAGACCATCGGCACGATGTACCTGGTCACCTCGTTCGTGTTCTTCCTCATCGGCGGGATCATGGCGCTCTTCATGCGCGCCGAGCTGGCCCGTCCGGGCACGCAGATCATGTCGAACGAGCAGTTCAACCAGGCGTTCACCATGCATGGCACGATCATGCTGCTGATGTTCGCCACCCCGCTGTTCGCCGGTTTCGCGAACTGGATCATGCCGCTCCAGATCGGCGCGCCCGACGTGGCGTTCCCGCGGCTGAACATGTTCGCGTACTGGCTGTACCTCTTCGGCTCGACCATCGCGGTGGGCGGCTTCCTGACGCCGAACGGCGCCGCCGACTTCGGCTGGTTCGCCTACACCCCGCTGACCGACGCGGTGCACTCGCCGGGTATCGGCGGCGACATGTGGATCATGGGTCTGGCCTTCTCCGGCTTCGGCACGATCCTCGGCTCGGTCAACTTCATCACCACGATCATCTGCATGCGCGCTCCCGGCATGACGATGTTCCGCATGCCGATCTTCACCTGGAACGTGCTGCTGACCGGTGTCCTGGTCCTGCTGGCCTTCCCGGTGCTGGCCGCCGCGCTCTTCGCGCTGGAGGCCGACCGCAAGTTCGGTGCGCACGTGTTCGACCCGGCCAACGGCGGCGCCCTGCTGTGGCAGCATCTCTTCTGGTTCTTCGGACACCCAGAGGTGTACATCATCGCCCTGCCGTTCTTCGGCATCGTCTCGGAGATCATCCCGGTCTTCTCCCGCAAGCCGATGTTCGGTTACATCGGTCTGATCGGTGCGACGATCGCCATCGCCGGCCTCTCGGTGACCGTGTGGGCCCACCACATGTACGTCACCGGCGGTGTGCTGCTGCCGTTCTTCTCCTTCATGACCTTCCTGATCGCGGTCCCGACCGGTGTGAAGTTCTTCAACTGGATCGGCACCATGTGGAAGGGCTCGCTGTCCTTCGAGACCCCGATGCTCTGGACGATCGGCTTCCTGGTCACCTTCACCTTCGGTGGTCTGACCGGCGTCATCCTGGCCTCGCCCCCGATGGACTTCCACGTCTCCGACTCGTACTTCGTCGTCGCGCACTTCCACTACGTCGTCTTCGGCACCGTGGTGTTCGCGATGTTCGCCGGCTTCCACTTCTGGTGGCCGAAGTTCACGGGCAAGATGCTGGACGAGCGCCTCGGCAAGATCACCTTCTGGACGCTGTTCATCGGCTTCCACGGCACGTTCCTGGTCCAGCACTGGCTGGGCGCCGAGGGCATGCCCCGCCGCTACGCGGACTACCTCGCCGCCGACGGCTTCACCGCGCTGAACACGGTCTCGACCATCAGCTCGTTCCTGCTGGGCCTGTCGATCCTGCCCTTCCTGTACAACGTCTGGAAGACGGCGAAGTACGGCGAGAAGATCGAGGTCGACGACCCGTGGGGCTACGGCCGTTCGCTGGAGTGGGCGACGTCCTGCCCGCCGCCGCGGCACAACTTCCTCACCCTGCCGCGGATCCGTTCCGAATCCCCGGCGTTCGACCTGCACCACCCGGAGATCGCGGCCCTCGACCACCTTGAGGACCACGGCGCCGGCACCAAGGCCGTCACCGGTGGCAAGGAGGCCGGCAAGTGAAGATCCAGGGCAAGATGTTCCTCTGGCTCTCCTTCTTCATCCTGATCATGGCCGTCGTGTACGGCGTGTGGTCGAAGGAGCCCGTCGGAACCACCGCGCTCTTCCTGGCCTTCGGCCTGAGCGTCATGATCGGTTACTACCTGGCCTTCACCGCCAGGCGCGTGGACGAGATGGCCCAGGACAACCTGGAGGCCGACGTCGCGGACGAGGCGGGCGAGCTGGGGTTCTTCTCCCCGCACAGCTGGCAGCCGCTCTCGCTGGGCATCGGCGGCGCGCTCGCCTTCATGGCCGTCATCTTCGGCTGGTGGCTCATGTACTTCTCGGCCCCGATCATCCTGGTCGGCCTGTGGGGCTGGGTGTACGAGTACTACCGCGGTGAGAACGCCAACCAGTAGCGGTACCCGTGCATGACACCTGGGGCCCGGACACCTCGAACAGAGGAGTCCGGGCCCCTCGTTTGCAGTCACCCCGCGCGCCGTAATCCTCATACCTTCATAGCGTTGGCTCCATGAAGCACTCACCGCGTCTTTGGACGGTCGTCAGCAGCTCCGTGCTGGTCGCCTCCCTCGGTGCCGGCGCCACCGCATGCGGGTCCGGCGACAACCCGCTGTCCGCCCGCCCGTACGACGCGGGCGACCAGGTCGCCATCAACCAGCCCTCGGGCGGCCGTCCCGTCGACCCCAAGCGGCCCCTGGAGGTCACCGCCAAGGGCCACGGCACCCGCATCACCGACGTGACCGCCGTGGACACCCACGGCCGCCGTCTCGCGGGCGAGCTGTCCGCCAAGGGCGACCGCTGGCACAGCACCGCCTCCATGGCCGCAGGCACCCGTTACACGGTCACGGTGAGCACCGAGAACCAGCGCGGCGCCCCCGGGCAGCGCACGATGACCTTCGACACCACCCCGTCCAAGTCGCTCCTCCAGGTGAAGCTCGGCCCCCCGACCGGCAAGTACGGCGTCGGACAGCCCCTCACGGCCGAACTCAGCGAGCCCGTCAAGACCAAGGCCGCCCGCGCCGTCGTGGAGCGCGGCCTGGTCGTCGAGTCCTCGCCCGGAGTCGAGGGCGCCTGGTACTGGGTGGACGACAAGACCCTCCACTACCGGCCGAAGGACTACTGGCCGGCCCACTCCACCGTCTCGCTGCGGAGCAACCTGGAGGGGGTCAGGATCACCGACAACCTCAACGGGGCCGGCAGCAAACCGCTGAAGCTGGAGATCGGCGACCGGGTCGAGGCCATCACCGACGCCGCGGCCCACTCCCTCACCTTCAAGCGCAACGGAGAAGTGATCAACACCATCCCGGTGACCACGGGCAAGCCCGGCTTCTCCACCCGCAACGGGGTCAAGGTGGTCCTCGGCAAGCAGTACTTCGTCCGGATGCGCGGCGACACCGTCGGCATCAGCGGCAGCGAGAACTACGACCTGCCCGTCTACTACGCCACCCGCGTCACCTGGAGTGGTGAATACGTCCACGCCGCCCCGTGGTCCGTGGGCTCCCAGGGATACGAGAACGTCAGCCACGGCTGCACCGGCATGAGCACGGGCAACGCCGCCTGGTTCTTCGAGAACATCACCGAGGGCGACGTCGTCAAGGTGATCAACAGCATCGGCGAGGACATGACGCCGTTCGGCAACGGCTTCGGCGACTGGAACGTCGACTGGAAGGACTGGCGCCAGGGCAGCGCCCTCCTCAAGGGCACCCCGGTGCACCACAACCCCGTCGAGCAGGCCCGCCTGCGCCCCCAGGTCTGAGCGGCTCCGGCAGGGCCCGCCCCGCTCGGGCGGGCCCCGCCGCGCCATCCCCCGTACGAGCGCCCGCACGGGCCACTCGTACGGGCTACGCGTCCAGCGACAGCCGGCAACGCAGCAGGCGGGCCAGGGCGTCCGCGAACTCGACCGGGTCGACCGGGAGGGTCACCGCCGCGTCCGCGCGGCTCCAGGTGGCCAGCCAGGCGTCCTGCGGGCGCCCCATGAGCAACAGGACGGGCGGGCAGCGGAAGATCTCGTCCTTGATCTGCCGGCACACCCCCATGCCCCCGGCCGGAACCGCCTCACCGTCCAGCACGCACGCGTCGATCCCGCCCGCGTCCAGCTCGCTCAGAACGGCCGGCAGCGTGGCGCACTCCACGAACTCGACCGGCGGCAGGTCCGCAGCGGGCCTGCGACCGGCCGCCAGCCGCACCTGCTCCCGCGTGCCCGCGTCGTCGCTGTAGACCAGAACCCGTGCAGTCGACTGCATTTCGTTCCTCCACGGTGCCGTGAAACACGTTGATGATGCGCGGGATGCTACTCCGTCCGCCCCGGTGTCAACATCGGTTCGCACACCTCGCCGGTGACGCGTGGAGGGCGGCTCTGCTGGGCCGTTCGGGCCTTGCACACACCCCTGACACTCCGAACGGCACCCCCCGGGGTGAGGGCGGGATAAGCGACCGACATAATGTCGGTCGTGGCGACAGCAACGACAGTAGATACCGGGCACGCGCACCCGACGGTCAACCGGCCGAACCTCGTCAGCGTCGGAACCATCATCTGGTTGAGTTCCGAGCTGATGTTCTTCGCGGCCCTCTTCGCGATGTACTTCACCCTGCGATCCGTGACGGGTCCCGAGTACTGGGCAGAGCAGGCTTCGGCCCTCAACCTGCCCTTCTCGGCGACGAACACGACGATCCTGGTGCTCTCCTCCCTCACCTGCCAGCTCGGCGTCTTCGCCGCCGAGCGCGGTGACGTGAAGAAGCTCCGGTCGTGGTTCGTGATCACATTCGTGATGGGTGCGATCTTCATTGGCGGCCAGGTGTTCGAGTACACCGAGCTGGTCAAGCACGAGGGCATGTCTCTCAAGTCAGGTCCGTACGGCACGGTGTTCTACCTGACCACCGGCTTCCACGGTCTGCACGTGACAGGCGGTCTCATCGCCTTCCTGCTGGTCCTCGGCCGGACGTACGCGGCCAAGAGGTTCACCCACGAACAGGCCACGTCGGCCATCGTCGTGTCCTACTACTGGCACTTCGTCGATGTCGTCTGGATCGGCCTCTTCGCGACGATCTACCTGATCAAGTAGCGAACACGTCGCCGGGTCCGACCCGGCACTCGTCCAGAAACACCGACGCAGAAGATCCTGACACCGGGGTAATCCGTGAAAAAGCTCTCCGCACGACGACGCCATCCGCTGGCGGCGGTCGTCGTTCTACTCCTTGCGCTGGCGGCCACTGGGGGGCTGTACGCCGCCTTCGCCCCTGCGGGCAAGGCGCAGGCCGATGAAACCGCCCAGTCCCTCGCCATCGAGGAGGGCAAGAAGCTCTACGCCGTGGGCTGCGCAAGCTGCCACGGAACCGGCGGTCAGGGTTCCACTGACGGCCCCAGCCTGGTCGGCGTCGGCTCCGCGGCCGTCGACTTCCAGGTGAGCACGGGCCGCATGCCCGCCCAGCAGCCCGGCGCCCAGGTGCCCAAGAAGCCGGTCATCTACTCCCAGGCCCAGATCGACCAGCTGGCCGCGTACGTCGCCTCCCTCGGCGCCGGCCCGATCCGGCCGACCGAGAAGCAGTACGACCCGGCGGGCGCCGACGTCGCCAAGGGTGGCGAGCTGTTCCGCAACAACTGCGCGCAGTGCCACAACTTCACCGGCGAGGGCGGCGCACTGACGAACGGCAAGTACGCCCCCAACCTTGAGGACGTCTCGCCGAAGCACATCTACGAGGCCATGCTCACCGGCCCGCAGAACATGCCCTCCTTCCCCGACAGCACCATGCCGGAGAAGCAGAAGAAGGACATCATCGCGTACCTCCAGAACGTGAACGGCGAGAAGTCGGTCAGCCCTGGCGGCCTGAAGCTCGGTGGCCTCGGCCCCGTCTCCGAGGGTCTGTTCGGCTGGATCTTCGCTCTGGGTGCGCTGATCGCTGTCGCCGTCTGGGTCGCGGCCCACACCGCTAAGGCCAAGAAGTCATGAGTAGCCAAGACATTCCCGAAGACAAGCACCTGCCGAGCGAGCAGGGCGACGCGCACCACGGCGCCGTAGCGGTCGCGGACGACCCGTTCGCCGACCCCGGCCTGCCGGTCCACAAGCCGCGCATCCAGGACATCGACGAGCGGGCCGCGAAGCGCTCCGAGCGCACCGTGGCGATGCTGTTCACGCTGTCGATGCTGGCGACGGTCGGCTTCATCGCCTCGTACGTCACCATCCCGATCGACAAGATCGTGTACATCTTCCCGCTCGGGAAGGTCAGCGGGCTCAACTTCGCGCTGGGCCTCACGCTGGGCACCGCCCTCTTCTGCATCGGCGCGGGCGCGGTCCACTGGGCCCGCACCCTGATGTCCGACGTGGAGGTCGCCGACGAGCGCCACCCGGTCGCGGCGTCGCCGGAGGTCCGGGCGAAGGTGATGCAGGACTTCGCCGACGGTGCGAACGAGTCCGGCATCGCCCGCCGCCCGCTGATCCGCAACACCATGCTCGGCGCGCTGGCCCTGCTGCCGCTCTCCGCCGTGGTGATCATGCGCGACCTGGGCACGCTGCCCGAGGACAAGCTGCGCAAGACCCTGTGGGCCAAGGGCAAGCTGCTCATCAACCAGAACACGATGGAGCCGCTGCGTCCCGAGGACGTCCAGGTCGGTTCGCTGACCTTCGCCATGCCCGAGGGCCTGGAGGAGACCCAGCACGACTTCCAGAACCAGATCGCCAAGGCCGCCCTGATGATCGTCCGGATCAAGCCGGAGGACATCAAGGACAAGCAGGAGCTGGAGTGGTCCCACGAGGGCATCGTGGCCTACTCCAAGATCTGCACCCACGTCGGCTGCCCGATCAGCCTGTACGAGCAGCAGACGCACCACGTGCTCTGCCCGTGCCACCAGTCCACCTTCGACCTCTCCGACGGCGCCCGAGTCATCTTCGGCCCGGCCGGCCACGCGCTTCCGCAGCTGCGGATCGGCGTGAACGGTGAAGGCTTCCTCGAAGCGCTCGGCGACTTCGAGGAGCCCGTCGGTCCTGCATTCTGGGAGCGCGGCGCATGAGCACTGCCACTGACACGAAGCGCACCGCGCCTTCCAAGGGCGAGCGCGTAGCCGACTGGGCCGACGGCCGCCTGGGGATCTACAGCCTCGCCAAGGCGAACATGCGCAAGATCTTCCCGGACCACTGGTCCTTCATGCTCGGTGAGATCTGCCTCTACACCTTCATCATCATCATCCTCACGGGTGTGTACCTGACCCTGTTCTTCCACCCGAGCATGAACGAGGTCGTCTACGACGGCTCGTACGTGCCGATGCAGGGCGTCCAGATGTCCGAGGCCTTCTCCTCGACGCTGGACATCAGCTTCGACGTCCGCGGCGGTCTGCTCATCCGGCAGATCCACCACTGGTCGGCGCTGGTCTTCGTCGCGGCCATGGTCGTGCACATGATGCGCGTCTTCTTCACGGGCGCCTTCCGCAAGCCGCGCGAGGTCAACTGGATCTTCGGCTTCCTGCTGCTGGTCCTCGGCATGTTCACCGGTTTCACCGGTTACTCCCTGCCGGACGACCTGCTCTCGGGCACCGGTGTCCGCTTCATGGAGGGCGCGATCCTGTCCGTGCCGATCGTCGGCACGTACCTGTCGTTCTTCCTCTTCGGCGGCGAGTTCCCCGGCGGCGACTTCGTCGCGCGGTTCTACTCGATCCACATCCTGCTGCTGCCCGGCATCATGCTGGGCCTGCTGGTGGCGCACCTGATCCTGGTCTTCTACCACAAGCACACCCAGTTCGCGGGTCCCGGCAAGACGAACAACAACGTCGTCGGCATGCCGCTGCTGCCGGTCTACATGGCCAAGGCCGGAGGCTTCTTCTTCCTGGTCTTCGGTGTCATCGCGGCCATCGCCGCGATCGCCTCGATCAACCCGATCTGGGCCCTCGGCCCGTACCGCCCGGACCACGTGTCCACCGGTGCGCAGCCCGACTGGTACATGGGCATGCCGGAAGGCCTGATCCGTGCCATGCCCGGCTGGGAGATCAACCTGTGGGGCCACACGCTCGTCCTGGGCGTGTTCGTGCCGCTGCTGCTCTTCCCGCTGGTGCTGGGCGCGATCGCCGTCTGGCCGTTCATCGAGTCCTGGGTCACCGGCGACAAGCGCGAGCACCACATCCTGGACCGCCCGCGCAACGTCCCGACCCGCACGGCCTTCGGTGTCGCCTGGATCGCGGAGTACATCGTGCTCCTGGTCGGCGGTGGAAACGACATGTTCGCGCAGTACTTCCACCTGTCGATCAACAACATCACCTGGTTCGTCCGGATCGGCTTCTTCGTCGTCCCGGTCCTGGCCTTCATCGTCACCAAGCGCATCTGCCTCGGCCTCCAGCGCCGGGACCGCGACAAGGTGCTGCACGGTCGCGAGACCGGCATCATCAAGCGCCTGCCGCACGGTGAGTTCATCGAGGTCCACGAGCCGCTCTCGCAGGGCAGGCTGCACACGCTCACCGCGCACGAGCAGTACAAGCCGGTCGAGATCGGCCCGACGGTCGACGAGAACGGCGTGGAGCGCAAGGTCGGCCGGATGCAGAAGCTCCGCGCGAAGCTCAGCAAGGGCTTCTACGCAGAGGACAACCAGATTCCGAAGCCCACGGTGGAGGAGTACAGGGAGATCCAGAGCGGCCACGGCCACCACTGATCCCGCTTGAGGGACTGATTTCGGTCAGTCCTGGTGTCGCCACGGCGAGAGCCCCGTCCAGGGTCTGGACGGGGCTCTTTGCCGTCCGGCGGGCTGGATAGGCTGAAGCCCTTCCCATTCGACGTGGACCTTCAGGAGCGGACCATGAACGTTGTGACCCCGGCAGGCGGCGACAGCGTGGCGGCCCGCAGCTGGCCGGGCATCCTCGACGCCCTGCTCGGCGGCCAGGACCTGCGTGCGGAGGACACGGCGTGGGCCATGGACCGGATCATGCGCGGAGAGGCCACCGACGCCCAGATCGCCGGCTTCGTGGTCGCGCTGCGGGCCAAGGGGGAGACGGTCACGGAGATCAACGGCCTCGTACGGACCATGTACGAGCACGCCAACCTGATCGCGGTGCCGGGCCGGACGGTGGACATCGTCGGCACCGGCGGCGACGGGGCCAAGACGGTGAACATCTCCACCATGTCGGCCGTGGTGGTCGCGGGCACCGGCGCCAAGGTCGTCAAGCACGGCAACCGGGCCGCCTCCTCCGCGAGCGGGGCCTCGGACGTGCTGGAGAAGCTCGGCGTCAACCTGGATCTGCCCCCCGAGCGGGTGGTGCAGGTCGCCGAGGAGGCCGGGATCACCTTCTGCTTCGCGGTGAAGTTCCACCCGGCGCTGCGGCACGTGGCCGCGGCCCGCAAGGAGCTGGGCATCCGCACCACCTTCAACTTCCTGGGGCCGCTGACCAACCCGGCACGGGTCCGGGCGCAGGCCACGGGCGTGGCCGACCCCCGGGTGGCCCCCATCGTGGCGGGCGTGCTGGCCGAGCGCGGCTCCTCGGCGCTGGTGTTCCGCGGCGACGACGGCCTGGACGAGCTGACGACGACCGCCACCTCCCGGGTGTGGTGGGTGCGCGACGGCCGGGTCGACGAGCAGCCCTTCGACCCGCGGGACGTGGGCATCCAGCTGGTCGACGTCGGACAGCTGCGCGGGGCGGACGCCTCGTACAACGCCGACGTCGCCCGCCGCCTGCTCGCGGGCGAGACGGGGCCGGTCCGCGACGCCGTCCTGCTGAACTCGGCGGCCGCCCTGGTCGCCCTGGACCCGGGCACCGGTTCCCTGGAGGAGCAGCTGCGGGCGGGGATCGCCCGCGCGGCGGAGTCGGTCGACTCGGGCGCGGCCCGGGCGGCGCTGGAGCGCTGGGTGGCCGCCAGCAACGCCTGATCGTTTTTGAGACAAGGCCCCGGTCCGGCATGTGGACCGGGGCCTTGCGCGTGGAGGATCTTGTGGCAGGATGCTGACCAGGTCACGAGTGACAGCGTTTAGGCCCCGGCTTGCTGTCCGGCAACCCTCCTTCCGTGGCGGGGTGCCCCGGGTGATGACCAGGTCGTAGGCAGCAAGGCCTACGGCAAGCGCGGATCCCTCGACACCAGGGGTCCTGGTCCATCGAGGAGCGTTTTCCGTGAGCAAGCGAATGCGATAGGGCGAATCCGCCCCTTCTTCACCCCTCGGACCAGGGTCGCTTCCGTGCACCCTCCGTCGTCCGGGGGACCTCCCCGTACCCCGGACGGCCGGCGAGCCGTACCCGCGTACGGGCACACCGAAGCCATTCCGCCCTGCCTGCCGGGAGATACCGCCATGTCCGCATCCCTGAACACCGCCGCTGCCGCCACCCCCGCCACCGCCGCCGACCCCGCCTGCGGCGAACCGCTGCCGGTCCTCGGACGGGACGTCACCGTCCCCCTGGTCACCGGCGGCGAGGTCACCTACGCGGCCCTCGACTACGCCGCCAGCGCCCCCGCCCTGCAGCGGGTCTGGGACGACGTGGCCGCGTACGCCCCCTACTACGGCAGCGTGCACCGCGGCGCCGGCTACCTCTCCCAGCTGTCCACCGACCTCTTCGAGCAGAGCCGCGCCACGGTCGCCGAGTTCCTCGGCTGCCGGCCCGCCGACCAGGTGGTCTTCACCCGCTCCACGACGGACTCCCTCAACCTGCTCGCCGCCGTACTCCCCGCCGGCTGCCAGGTGTTCGTCTTCGAGACCGAGCACCACGCCTCGCTGCTGCCGTGGCGCGACGCCGAGGTCACCTACCTCGACGCCCCGCGGACCCCGGCCCAGGCCGTGGACACCCTGGAGCGGGCCCTGGCCGCACGTGACCCGTACGGCCCCGCGCTGGTCTGCGTCACGGGGGCGTCCAACGTGACCGGCGAGCTGTGGCCGGTGAAGGAACTCGCCGCCGCCGCGCACGCCCACGGCGCACGGATCGTCCTCGACGCCGCCCAACTGGCCCCGCACCACCGGGTCTCGGTGCAGGAGCTGGACGTGGACTGGGTCGCCTTCTCCGGGCACAAGCTGTACGCGCCCTTCGGCTCGGGTGTACTGGCCGGCCGCGCGGACTGGCTGCAGCAGGCGGAGCCGTACCTCGCGGGCGGCGGTGCCTCCCGGAAGGTCGCCCGGCGCCAGGACGGCGGCGTGGACGTGGACTGGCACACCACGGCGGCCCGCCACGAGGCCGGCTCCCCGAACGTCATCGGCGTCTACTCCATCGCCTCCGCCTGCCGGGCGCTGACGGAAGCGGGCTTCGAGGGCCTCGTCGCCCGCGAGCAGCGCCTCGTCGCGAAGGTCCGCGAGGGCCTGGCGGAGGTCCCGGCGGTCCGGATCCTCTCCCTCTTCGGGGACGACGCCCCGCGCGTCGGGGTGATCTCCTTCGTGGTGGACGGCTGGAACAGCTCCCACTTCGCCGCCGCGCTCTCCGCCGAGTACGGCATCGGCGTCCGCGACGGCCTCTTCTGCGCCCACCCGCTGGTCCGCACCCTGCTGGGCAGCGAGCCGCAGGAACCGGGCGAGTGCGGAGCCCCCGAGGCGGCCCCGGGCGAACTCTCCCTGAACGCCATCCGGGTCAGCTTCGGCGCGGGCACCCCCGACGAGCACGTGGACCGCTTCGTGGGGGCGGTGCGGGAGCTGGTCGCCTCCGGCGCGAAGTGGTCGTACCGGACGGAGGACGGCCGCTGCGTCCCGGCCGTCTGAGGCGCGCGCCACCGCTGCCGGTGGCCGGCCCCCGGCCCCCCGCGCCTCAATCGCCGGCGGGGCTGGATTTGCCGGGCCTGGCGGGGTCCGCGGCTTTGCCGGGTCGTGTGCGGGTGCGCCACCGCTGCCGGGGGCCAGCCCCCGGACCCCCGCGCCTCAAACGCCGGCGGGGCTGGATTTGGC
>NZ_JBEXRC010000071.1:0-23855 GCF_040612915.1 Streptomyces sp. NPDC006326
CGCGGCTTTGCCGGGTCGTGTGCGGGTGCGCCACCGCTGCCGGGGGCCAGCCCCCGGACCCCCGCGCCTCAAACGCCGGCGGGGCTGGATTTGCTGGGCCTGGCGGGGTCACCGGCTTTGCCGGGTCGTGTGCGGGTGCGGCGCCGTTGCCGGGGGCCAGCCCCCGGACCCCCGCGCCTCAAACGCCGGCGGGGCTGGATTTGGCCGGGCCGGGAAATAGGCGGGCGGGGTGGGGACACTGCGGTGGTGAGTCGAGGATGAGCGGTCACCGCCGAGTCCGTTCCTGATGCGGGCAGGATCCGCGAGCCGAGACGAACTTCCGGAGTGGCACCACCCCGCCACAGAACGCTCCCGCGGAACGACACCACACCCGGCGAAGCCCGCCCCGCCCCGGCCGGCAGGCCGCCGCCGGGCAGGAACCACCCCGGCGAAGCCGGCCCCGTCGCCGGGGGTCCCGGGGGCGGGAGCCCCAGGGGAGCCGGAGGCTACGCGTCCAGGCCGATCGCGAACGCCGCCTCCAGGTCGTGCTGGGAGTACGTGCGGAACGCGACGTGCGTGTCCGTCGCCTCCACGCCCGGGATCTTGCTGATGCGCCCCGGGATGATGTCCGCCAGGTTCTCGTGGCGGGCCACGCGGACCAGCGCGATCAGGTCGTAGGTCCCCGTCACGGAGTAGACCTCGCTGACGTTGTCCAGCGCGGCGATGGACTCGGCGATCTCGGGAATGCGGTCCACGCTGGTCTTGATGAGCACGATCGCGGTGATCACGGTTGGCTGTCTCCCTCGGTGGCCGTCGCTGGTCGCCTCACTCTAGTCGTACGCCGGTAGCGCACCCACGCGTAGATGAACCCGACGGAGAAGCCCACCAGGTGGGCCAGGTACGCCACCCCCGGACCGCTGCCCGCCCGGTGCGCCGCCACCCACTGGAGGGCGAACCAGAACAGCAGCACGATCCACGCGGGGAAGCGCAGCGGCAGGAAGAGCAGGAACGGGAACAGGCTCGTCACCCGCGCCCGCGGGAACAGGCACAGGAAGGCCCCGAGCACCGCCGAGATCGCCCCCGAGGCGCCGACCAGCGTCTGGTCGGAGGAGGCGTTGGCCGCGGCGTACGCCGCCAGGGCGAGGTAGCCCGTACAGACGTAGAAGCAGAGGAATTCCGGGCGCCCCATCCGCTCCTCGGTCATCGCGCCGAAGACGTGCAGGAAGAGCATGTTGCCGAGCAGGTGCAACCAGCTGCCGTGCACGAACAGGGCGGTGAGCGGCGTCAGCAGGGCCCGCCCCCGCCCGGTGAGGAGCTCGTCCGGGACCACCCCCCAGCGCCGGAAGTACTCCGTCCCAGTCTCCAGCAGCTGCTCACCGGCGCCGTAGGACGGATTGAGCCCCGAGGCCGGGCCGAGCAGGAACACCACGCAGCAGACGGCGATCAGTACGTGGGTGACCACCGGGCCCCTCGCGGCCCCGCGGAGGGCCTGCCACCTTACGATCATGCGATCGAGCATGGCCCAACCGGGCCCACCCGGGGGACCGGCAGGCCGTAGGGTTACGTGCTGCGGCTCGCTGATTGATGCAGACGGGCGGCTCCGATCGGACCAGGATCGGACCGGCTTTAATTGAAAGATACGAAAGATACAGAGGAGAGAGCGGCCTGATGACGGTTCCCCTGCCGACCGACACCACGCGGTGGCGCTGCACCCTGTGCGGCAACCTCACGCGCTTCGACGTCACTCGTTCGTCGAAGGTCGTGGAGTACGTCCACCTGGATCTTGCCGGGGAGCCCAAGGTCGAGGAGCGCGAGGTGGTCAGTGAGACCATCGAGTCGGTCCGCTGCCGCTGGTGCAACGCGGTGGACCAGATCGAGCTCGTGGACAGGCCGGGCGCCGACTCCTGAGGGAGCGGGGCCCACAGGCGGATCATCACGGTAGGGGTGACGGATTGTGGAGCCAGCAAGCGGCGCTGAGCCGGCCGACGCGGCCGGCGACGCCGCCGAGGTGCTCGACCGCCCGCTGCCGGAGGGCGTGCGGCGCCGGGTCGTCGCGCTCGTCTCGGACGCCTTCGGCGGACTGACGGTCGCGGACCTCCCGGCGCAGCTGCGCCAGTACGCGCGGTTCACCCCGTCCCGGCGCGCCAAGTTCGCGGGCAATGCCATGGCCGCGGCCGTGGAGGGCGACGCCGTCTTCCGCGGGCGCGTCGCCGAGAAGGTGCGCGAGGCGCAGGCCGAGTTGGCCGCGGCCCTGGAGTCCGGAGCGCCGCCCGCGGCCGCGGACCCGCTGGACGTGGCGGCGGCCGCGTACGTCCTGCGTCCGGTCGGCTGGGTCAAGCTGGTGGCCGCCGCCGGCGAGGAGGCGCAGCGCGCGGACGCCGAGCGGGTCGGCGAGGAGACCCGGCGCGAACTGGAGCGGCTGCGTGAGGAGCTGGCCCAGGTACGGGAGCTGCAGCGGTCGGGCGGCGACCAGGTACGGGTCGAGCTGGAGGCGGCGCGCAAGGAAGCGGAATCGCTTCAGCGCAAACTGCGCAGCGCCCTGAGCGACGTGAAGCGCGGCGAGGCGGCCCTGCGCAAGGTCACCGCCGAGATCGACGGGATCCGCGGGGAGGCGGCCGCCCAGGTGGCCGCCGCCGAGAGCGAGACCCGGCGGCTCAAGTCCCGGCTCGCGGAGGTGGAAGCGGCGCTGGAGACCTCGCGCCGGGCCACCCGCGAGGGCCGCAGCATCGAGGACATGCGGCTGCGGCTGCTGCTGGACACCGTGCTGGACGCGGCCCAGGGGCTGCGCCGCGAGCTGGCCCTGCCGCCGGTCTCGACGCGGCCCGCGGACACCGTGGACGCGGTGGAGCCCGGCCGGATGACCCCGAAGGACATCGCGGCGCGGGCGCTGTCGGAGACCGATCCGGCGCTGCTGGACCAGTTGCTGGCGCTGCCTCAGGCCCATCTGGTGGTCGACGGCTACAACGTGACCAAGACCGGCTATCCGACGATGCCGCTGGAGAAGCAGCGGCTGCGGCTGCTGGGCGGGCTGTCGATGCTGGCCGCGCAGACCGGGGCGGAGATGACCTGCGTCTTCGACGGCGCGGAACTCGCGGCGCCGGTGCTCCTCGCGCCGCCGCGCGGGGTACGGGTGCTGTTCTCCAAGCCCGGGGTGACCGCGGACGAGCTGATCCGCCAGCTGGTGCGGGCGGAGCCGCCCGGGCGGCCGGTGGTCGTGGTGTCCACGGACCGCGAGGTGGCGGACGGGGTGGCCAAGGCCGGAGCCAGGCCCGTTACGTCCGCCTTGTTGCTGAAGCGGCTTTCGCGCGTTTCGTAACTCCGCGGCGTAATGCCCGATTTGGCGGGGCGCCTGTGGAACGTACCGTCAAGTGCCCTGCACGGAGCGTGGGCTGTAGGTAAAGAACCTGGTCGGGGACCGAATTTTTTCTCGACAGGATTTGAACTGATCACAGAAGGGTCACTAGGGTCTGCTCAAACCTTCGTGCAGTAGATCACTCATTCGGGGTGACGGCGGAGGTGTCGCCGAGTTGCGTTCTTCGGCGGCTCTAGGAAGAAGGAGCTCGCCTTCGTGGCGTCCCACCGTCGACCCAAGCAGCCGACCCGCGCTCGTGTGACCGTGCTCACCGCCACGGCCGCCGCGGCCGTCGCCCTCTCCGCCCACGGCGCCTCCGCCGCTCCGGCGCAGCCGAGCAAGGACGAGGTCAAGGCCAAGGTCGACGCCCTCTACGAAGAGGCGGAGCAGGCCACCGAGAAGTTCAACGGGGCCAAGGAGCGCCAGGAGAAGCTGGAGAAGGAGATCGGGCAGCTCCAGGACCAGGTCGCCCGGGGCCAGGACGAGCTCAACCAGCTGCGCAGCACGCTCGGTTCGATGGCGAGCGCCCAGTACCGCACCGGCGGGATGGACCAGTCCGTCGCCCTCTTCCTCTCCGGCGACCCCGAGACCTACCTCGACAAGGCCTCCACGCTGGAGCAGTTGAGCGGCAAGCAGGTCGAGGCGGTCCAGAAGATCCAGGCCAAGCAGCGCAGCCTCGCGCAGCAGCGCCAGGAGGCCGCCGGCAAGCTCGCCGACCTCGACGCCACCCGCAAGGAGCTCGGCGAGAAGAAGAAGGCCTCCCAGGACAAGCTCGCCGAGGCCCAGGCCCTCCTCAACACCCTGACCGCGCAGGAGCGCGCGCAGCTCAAGGACGACGAGAGCCGCGCCAGCCGCAGCGACAGCGACCGCGCCGACCTCGGCAACGTGAAGGTCTCCGGCCGGGCCGGCGCCGCCCTCGAAGCCGCCAAGACCAAGCTGGGCAGCGCGTACGTGTCCGGCGCGACCGGCCCGAGCGCCTTCGACTGCTCGGGGCTGACCCAGTGGGCCTACAAGCAGGCCGGGGTCGGCATCTCCCGTACCACCTACACCCAGGCCAACGACGGCACGCGCATCGGCAAGAGCCAGCTCCAGCCCGGCGACCTGGTGCTCTTCTACAGCGACCTGCACCACGTCGGCCTGTACGCGGGCAACGGAATGGTGCTGCACGCCTCGAACCCGCGCGGTGGCGTCAAGTACGAGTCCATCAACAACATGCCGTTCCAGTTCGGCGTCCGCATCTGACGCCCCGCGGGCCCGCCCCGGCCCGCACGCCCCCTCACGGGGGACGCGCCGTACACCGCCCATCCGGGCGAATCGCACGGCCCCGATGTGACCCCGCGCCCCGCCGGTGACCTGCGTCTCCGGCGGGGCGCCGGCATGTGTGCCCTGCGGGGGTCGTTGGCCGGTGCGTGGCCCTGCGGCTACTGTCTGCCAGCGCGGAACCCGGCACACGACCGTCCACGGGGGGCGGACCCGGGGCCCGCGCAGCGGAAGGGAGCGGTTTGACGTGGCGTCCCATCGCCGGCCCGGATTCACCAGCCTCGACCGGAACACCAAGGTCACCGTCCTCACCGCTGCCGCGGCCACCGCCGCGGCCGCCCTGACGGGAGTACCCGCGAGCGCGGCCCCGGCCCTGCCGCAGGAACCCGCGGGCGGCACCCGTGCCCAGGTCGACCGGCTCTTCGAGGAGGCCGAGCAGGCCACCGAGCGCTACAACCGGGCGGGCGAGAAGGCCGACAAGCTCCGCACCGAGATCGACCACGCCCAGGACGAACTGGCCCGCGGCCAGGACCGCATCAACACCATGCGCGGGGTCCTCGGCACCTTCGCCGGCGCCCAGTACCGCTCCGGCGGCATCGACCCCGCCGTCGAGCTGATGCTCTCCGAGGACCCCGACGAGTACCTCGACAAGGCCTCCACCCTGGACCGGCTCACCGGCCGCCAGGCGCGGCAGCTCGACGAACTGCGCAAGGAGCAGCGCCGACTGGGCCAGCAGCGCCACGAGGCCTCCCTCAAACTCGCCGAACTCGACGCCGTGCGCGCCGACGTGGCCCGGCACAAGCGCGCCGTCACCGCGAAGCTCGCCGCCGCCCGGCAGCTCCTGAACTCCCTGCCCTCCGCGGAGCGGGCCGACTTCGAACGGGCCTCCCGCTCCGGCGGCCGCCCCGAGGGGCTGCCCGACCCGTCCTCGCCCGGGGCCTCCTCGGGCCGCGCCGCCGCGGCGGTGAGGGCCGCCCGGGCCGCCGTCGGCCGCCCCTACGTGTGGGGATCGACCGGGCCCTCCGGCTTCGACTGCTCCGGCCTGATGGTGTGGTCGTACCGGCAGGCCGGCGTCTCCCTGCCGCGCACCTCGCAGGCGCAGCGGTACGCGGGCCGGCAGGTCCCGCTGTCGGAGGCGCGGCCCGGCGACCTCGTCACGTACCGTTCGGACGCCAGCCACGTCGGCATGTACGTGGGCAACGGCCAGGTGGTGCACGCCCCCTACCCCGGGGCGCGGGTGCGCTACGACCCGGTCGGGATGATGCCGGTGTCCTCGGTGACCCGGCCCTGAGCCGGCTCTGAGCCCGGCCTTGACCCGGCCCTGAGCCGGTCCGGCGGGTCCTGCGTACGATCGGCGGGTGCTCCCGGTCCGCCGCGCCCTCGTCCGCATCCTGCCGCTCGTGCTGTGCGGGCTG
The DNA here is from genome assembly GCF_040612915.1 of Streptomyces sp. NPDC006326. Lineage (NCBI taxonomy): Bacteria > Bacillati > Actinomycetota > Actinomycetes > Kitasatosporales > Streptomycetaceae > Streptomyces > Streptomyces sp. NPDC006326. Next base: position 6,007 of record NZ_JBEXRC010000071.1, read on the forward strand.
CTCGCGGGCTGCGCGGCGCCCACCGCCGACCGGGCCGGGCAGGACATCCGGCAGGCCGTCGCCGCCTGGTCGCGGACGCCGCCCGCGCAGCTCGCCCAGGTCCCGCTGGAGGGCTGGGCGTACGAGGTCACCGCGGTCCGGCGCAGCGGCGCGGCGGCCACCGCCCGGGCGCAGCTGCACTACCGGCTCGCCGGCTACGACGCGGCCCCCGCCGGATCGGGCCGCGAGGTGCAGCTGCGCGAGACCGGCGGGCGCTGGCGGGTCACCGGCGACCGGGCCGCTCCGGGCGCCCCGCCGCAGCTGTGGGACCAGGGGCCGGTGACGGTGTTCCGGGGCGCGTACGCCCTGGTCCTGGGCACGGGCCGAAGCCAGGAGGAGCTGTCGGCGATCGCCGGGGAGGCGGACCGGGCGGTGCCCGCCGTGACCGCCGCCTGGCCGGGGTCGTGGGCCCGGCGGGTGGTGGTGCTGGTCCCCGGTTCCCTCGACGGGATGGCGGCGCTGCTGGGCCGGCCCGCCGCCGAGTACCGGGGGATGGGAGCCGTCACCACCGGCCGGGTGGACGCCGGGCCGGCCCCCGCCGACCGGGTCGTGATCAACCCCGAGGGGTACGCGCAGCTCAGCGCGGCCGGCCGGAACATCGTCCTGACCCACGAGGTCACCCACGTCGCCACCCGGACCGCGACCTCCGCCAGGACCCCGCTGTGGCTGTCGGAGGGCTTCGCGGACTGGGTGGCGTACCGCACCTCGGACACGGCCCCGGCCCGGGCGGCGCCGGCCCTGGGCCGGGCCGTACGGCGGGGCGAGCTGCCCGGGGCCCTGCCCGCGGACGGGGCCTTCGCCTTCGGCGGGGACCCGGATGCCCTGGCGCGGGCGTACGAGGGTGCCTGGCTGGCCTGCCGGCTGATCGCCGGGCGGTGGGGCGAGGCGGCCCTGGTGGAGCTGTACGGGCGGGCCGGGCGCGAGCCGCTGCCCGTGGCGCTCGGCTCGGCGCTGGGGGTGGACCAGGATGCGCTGACGAAGGCCTGGCAGGAGGCCTTGCGCACCTCTCTGCGCTGACCGCGCGGGGCCTTCCGGTACTGTCGGCAGGCGATGCACAAGACCCTGATCGTGACCAACGACTTCCCGCCGAGACCGGGCGGCATCCAGGCCTTCCTGCACAACATGGCGCTGCGCCTGGACCCGGACGGGATCGTCGTCTACGCCTCCACCTGGAAGCACGGCGCGGAGGGCCGCGAGGCCACCGCGGCCTTCGACGCCGAGCAGCCGTTCCAGGTGGTGCGGGACCGTACGACGATGCTGCTGCCGACCCCGCGGGTGACCCGGCGGGCCGTGGGACTGCTGCGCGAACACGGCTGCGAGTCGGTGTGGTTCGGGGCGGCGGCCCCGCTCGGGCTGATGGGCCCGGCACTGCGCCGGGCCGGGGCGCGCCGGATCGTGGCCACCACCCACGGCCACGAGGCGGGCTGGGCGCAGCTGCCGGCCGCCCGGCAGCTGCTGCGGCGGATCGGCGAGGGCACGGACACGCTGACCTACCTGGGCGAGTACACGCGCTCGCGGATCGCCTCGGCGCTGACCGGGCCGGCGGCCGCGCGGATGGTGCAACTGCCGCCGGGCGTGGACGAGAAGACCTTCCACCCGGGCTCGGGGGGCGAGGAGGTCAGGGCCCGGCTCGGGCTGTCGGACCGGCCGGTGGTGGTGTGCGTGTCCCGTCTGGTCCCGCGCAAGGGACAGGACACCCTGATCGAGGCGATGCCGCGGATCCTGGCGGCCGTGCCGGACGCGGTGCTGCTGATCGTCGGCGGCGGCCCGTACGAGGCGGATCTGCGCGCGCTGGCGGCCAGGACGGGGGTCGCGGACTCGGTGGTCTTCACGGGGTCGGTGCCCTGGGCCGAGCTGCCCGCGCACTACGGCGCGGGTGACGTCTTCGCGATGCCGTGCCGCACCCGGCGCGGCGGGCTGGACGTGGAGGGCCTCGGCATCGTCTACCTCGAAGCCTCCGCCACCGGGCTGCCGGTGGTCGCCGGCGACTCGGGCGGGGCCCCGGACGCGGTCCTGGACGGCGAGACCGGCTGGGTGGTCCGCGGCGGCGCACCCGAGGAGGCGGCCGACCGGATCACCACTCTCCTGCAGGACCCGGAGCTGCGCCGCCGCATGGGCGAGCGGGGCCGCGCCTGGGTCGAGGAGAAGTGGCGCTGGGACCTCCTGGCCGACCGCCTGCGCGAGCTGCTCTGAACCCGGGACGCGTAGGGGGGCCGTGATCGTCCGCCATGCCTGACTGGTACTCAGATGTCTGTCAACACCGCCTCTCGGCGGACGGCCGGATTCCGCCCATGATGCGGCCATGACACCTCACCTGACGCGCCGTCATTTCCTGGGCATCGGCGCCCTCCAGACGGCCGCCGCCCTCGGCTTCACCCGCATCGGGCCGGCCTCGGCCGCGGCCGTCGAGCCGGCCCCCGCGCAGTACGCCCCCGCCATCGTCGTCGGCTCCGGCTACGGATCCGCCGTGGCCGCCCTCCGCCTCGGACAGGCCGGAGTACGCACCGTCGTCCTGGAAATGGGGCGGCTGTGGGACACCCCCGGCCCGGACGGCAAGGTCTTCCCCTCCACCTCCGCCCCCGACCAGCGCTCCATGTGGTTTCGCACCCGCACCGAGGCCCCGCTCGCCCAGTTCCTCTGGCTCGACGTGGTCAACCGGGACATCAGCCCCTACCCCGGCGTCCTCGACCGCGTGAACCACGGTGACATGTCCGTGTACGTCGGCCGGGGCGTCGGCGGCGGCTCGCTCGTCAACGGCGGCATGGCGCCGACCCCGCGCCGCTCGTACTTCTCCGAGGTGCTGCCCCGGGTCGACGCCGACGCGATGTACGGCACCTACTACCCGCGTGCCCGGGCCATGCTCGGCGTCAACGAGATCGACCCGGCCTGGTTCGAGTCCACCGAGTGGTACCGCTTCGCCCGGATCTCCCGCAAGCACGCCCAGAACACCGGCCTGAAAACCACCTTCGTGCCCAACGTGTACGACTTCGACCACATGAAGCGCGAAGCCGCCGGCACCGCCCCCCGCTCCGCCCTCGCCGGGGAGGTCATCTACGGCAACAACCACGGCAAGAAGAGCGTGGACAAGACCTACCTGGCCGCCGCCCTCGGTACCGGCCACGTCACCATCGAGACCATGCAGCGCGTGGTCGGCGTCCGCCAGGACCCGGCGGGCGGGTACGTACTGACCGTCCAGAGCAGCGACCTGACCGGCCGGGTGACCCAGGTCCGCGAACTGGGCTGCCGGCAGCTCTTCCTCGGCGCCGGCAGCCTCGGCACCACCGAGATCCTGCTGCGCGCCCGCGAGAAGGGGACCCTGCCCGCGCTCAGCGAGAAGGTCGGGCTCGGCTGGGGCCCCAACGGCAACGTCATGACCGCCCGCGCCAACCACCTGTGGGACACCGTCGGGGCCAACCAGGCCACCATGCCCGCCCTCGGCATCGACGACTGGGACAACGCCGCGAACCCGGTCTTCGCGGAGATCGCCCCGCTGCCGATGGGGTTCGAGCACTGGATCTCGATGTACCTGGCCATCACCAAGAACCCCGAGCGCGGCCACTTCACGTACGACGCGGCCACCGACTCGGCCCGGCTCAACTGGCGGCGGGACCAGAACACCCCGTCGGTCCGGGCCGCCAAGTGCCTCTTCGACCGCGTCAACCGGGCGAACTTCACGATCTACCGCTACGACCTCTTCGGCGGCAACAACGCCTTCGCCGACACGTTCACCTACCACCCGCTGGGCGGCTGCGTCCTCGGCGAGGCCACCGACGACCACGGCCGCGCCAAGGGCTACCGGGGGCTGTACGTGGTCGACGGCTCCCTGATCCCCGGCTCGCTCGGCGTGAACCCCTTCGTGACCATCACGGCCCTCGCCGAGCGGAACATGGAGCGCATCCTCGCTGAGGACCCGCGCTGAAGACCCGCGCTGAGGGCCCCCGCCGGGGGCCGCCGCGCGCTCAGCCCCGGTACAGGGCCTCGATCTCGTCCGCGAAGTCCTTCGCCACCACGTTGCGCTTCAGCTTCAGCGACGGCGTGATGTGACCGGACTCCTCCGTGAACTGGGAGGGCAGGATGCGGAATTTCCGCACCGATTCCGCCTTGGAAACCGCCGCGTTGCCGTCGTCCACGGCCTTCTGGACGGCGGCGATGAGGTCCGCGTCCTCGCGCAGCTCCGCCGCCGTGACCCCGGCCGGCTTGCCGTGCTCCGCGGCCCACCGGCCGAGGAACTCCTCGTCGATGGTGACCAGCGCCGCCACGAACGGCCGCGCGTCGCCGACCACCATGCACTCCGCGACCAGCGCGTGCGCCCGGATCCGGTCCTCGATCACCGCGGGCGCGACGTTCTTGCCGCCCGCCGTGACGATGAGCTCCTTCTTGCGGCCGGTGATCGCCAGGTAGCCGTCCTCGTCGAGGGTGCCGACGTCGCCGGTGTGGAACCAGCCGTCGGTCAGCGCCTCGGCGGTCGCGCCCTCGTTCTTCCAGTACCCGTTGAAGACGTGCTCGCCGTGCAGCAGCACCTCGCCGTCGTCGGCGATCCGCACCACCGAACCGGGCAGCGGCTGCCCGACCGTACCGATCTTCGGCCGGTCCCACGGGTTGAACGCCGTCGCCGCACAGGACTCCGTCAGGCCGTAGCCCTCCAGCACCGTGAAGCCGATGCCGCGGAAGAAGTGGCCGAGGCGCTCACCGAGCGGGGCGCCGCCCGAGATCGCGTACTCGCCGCGGCCGCCCAGGACGGTGTGCAGCTTGCTGTAGACCAGCTTGGAGAACAGCTTGTGCTTCAGCTTCAGCCCGAAGGACGGGCCCCGCGGGGCGTCCAGCGCCCGGCTGTAGGCGATCGCCGTCTCGGCGGCCGCGTCGAAGATCTTGCCCTTGCCGTCGGCCTGGGCCTTGGCGCGCGCCGAGTTGTAGACCTTCTCGAAGACGCGCGGCACGCCGAGGATCAGCGTCGGCTTGAAGGACGCCAGCTCGTCGGTCAGGTTCTTGATGTCCGGTACGCAGCCCAGGCGGATCGGCGCCAGCACGGACGCCACCTCCACCAGGCGCCCGAAGACGTGCGCGGCCGGCAGGAACAGGAGCACGGAGCACTCGCCGGTGCGGAAGAGCGGGCTCAGCCGCTCCACCACGTTGCCGCACTCGGCGAAGAAGTTGCGGTGGGTCAGCACACAGCCCTTGGGGCGGCCGGTGGTGCCCGAGGTGTAGACGATGGTGGCCGGATCGTCCGCGTTCGCGAGCGAGCTGCGCTTGTCGACCTCCTCGTCGGAGACCTCGGCGCCCGCCGCGTGCAGCGCCTGCACCGCGCCCTGTTCGATCTCCCAGACCTCGCGCAGCTCCGGCAGCCGGTCGCGCAGCGAGGCCACGGCCGCGCTGTGTCCCGGGCTCTCGACGACGACGGCGACGGCGCCGGAGTCGCCGAGGATCCACTGGATCTGCTCGGGCGAGCTGGTCTCGTACACGGGGACGGTGACGGCGCCCGCGCTCCAGATCGCGAAGTCGAAGAGCACCCACTCGTAGCGGGTGCGGGAGATCAGGGCGACCCGGTCACCGGGCTCGACGCCGGCCGCGATCAGGCCCTTGGCGGTCGCCCGCACCTCGGCCAGGAACTCGGTCGCCGTCACGTCCTGCCAGCCGCTGCCGGCCTTGCGCGCCATGACGGCGGTGTCTGGGTGCTGCGCGGCATTGCGGCGGATGAGATCCGTCAGGTTCCCGTCCGACGGGACCTCGTACAGGGCCGGAAGGCTGAACTCGCGCAAGACTGCTGCTCCTCTGGGCGCCATCGCCACCGTGTGGACCGACCGGACGTTACCCACCGGTAGTGGGTTCCCGATAGAGGGAACCGGCCAGATGTTCCATGCGTCACATGACGCCGCACTGCCCTGCCGACACTAGTCGACCCAGGTTCGGACCCGGAAGTAACCGCAGGTCCGGCCACCTGCCCCGGCGCTCTTACCCACAGGGCCCAAGCCCCCCTAGGGTGGCGGCATGAGTGGCAGGAAACGCAGCACGAGGGTCCATGTCGTCAGCGACGTCCACGGCAACGCCGAGGCGCTCGCCCGGGCCGGAGACGGCGCCGACGCGCTGATCTGCCTCGGTGACCTCGTGCTCTTCCTCGACTACGCCGACCATTCGCGCGGGATCTTCCCCGACCTCTTCGGCGTCGAGAACGCCGACCGGATCGTGGAACTGCGCACCGCCCGCCGCTTCGAGGAGGCCCGCGACCTCGGCCGGCGGCTGTGGGCCGGGCTGGACCGCGAACAGCTGATCGAGGGCGCCGTGCGCCGCCAGTACGCCGAGATGTTCGCCGCGTTCCCCCACCCCACGTACGCCACGTACGGCAACGTCGACATCCCGGGCCTGTGGCAGGAGTACGCCGGCCCCGGCACCACCGTCCTCGACGGGCAGCGGGTCGAGATCGGCGGCCGCGTCTTCGGCTTCGTCGGCGGCGGGCTGCCCTCCCCGATGCGCACGCCCTACGAGGTCGCCGAGGAGGAGTACGCCGCCAAGGTGGAGGCCCTCGGCGAGGTCGACGTGCTGTGCTCGCACATCCCGCCGGAGGTGCCGGAGCTCTGCTACGACACGGTGGCCCGCCGGTTCGAACGGGGGAGCGAGGCCCTGCTCGCGGCGATCCGGCGGACCCGCCCCCGATACGCCCTGTTCGGGCACGTCCACCAGCCGCTGGCCCGCCGGATGCGGATCGGGAGCACCGAGTGCGTGAACGTCGGGCACTTCGCCGCCACCGGAAGGCCATGGGCCCTGGAGTGGTGACGCCCGCACGCACGGTAGCCTGCACGCGGCGGCCGCCGGCCGCCCACGTCCTCGAACCTCCCCCAGCTGCCGCGGGGAGGTGCCACCAGCCCCGGAGGAGCGACCCGCGATGGCGGAACACACCAGCTCAAGCATCACGATCGATGCGGCGCCGGCCGACGTCATGGCCGTGATCGCGGACTTCGCCCGCTACCCCGAGTGGACCGGCGAGGTGAAGGAGGCCGAGGTGCTCGCCGCCGACGCCGAGGGCCGCGCGGAGAAGGTCCGGCTGCTGCTCGACGCGGGCGCGATCCGCGACGACCACACCCTCGCGTACACGTGGAAGGGCACCGACGAGGTCAGCTGGACCCTCGACAAGTCGCAGATGCTCCGCCAGCTCGACGGCTCCTACCGGCTGGCCCCGCTGGAGGGCGGCCGGCGCACCGAGGTCACCTACCAGCTGACCGTGGACGTCAAGATCCCGATGCTCGGCATGATCAAGCGCAAGGCCGAGAAGGTCATCATCGACCGCGCCCTCGCAGGCCTGAAGAAGCGCGTCGAATCGACCGAGTCGGCCTGACCGCCCGGCAGCCGCGGCCCCCGGCGATCCAGGCGCGGGCCCGGGGCGCCCCCGGGGACCGGGCGGAGCCCGGCTCCGCCGGTGCGAACGAGGAGCACCTGCACCATGCACACACTGCTGATCACCGGCCCCGGAGGGGCCGGGCGGACCACCGTGGCCGCGGCCACGGCCGTCGCCGCCGTACGGGCGGGGCAGCGGGTGCTGCTGCTCTCCGGTGACCCCGCAGACCCCCTGGCCGCCCTGGTCGCAGAGCCCGCCGGGGAGCCCGTGGGGGAGCCCGTCGAAGCCGCGCCGGGCCTGTGGGCGCGGCCCGCGGGCGGGATGCTGGTGGCCCGGATCGACTCCGGCGAGGAGTTCCGCTCCGAGCTCGCCGCCCTCCAGGACCGCGGCTCCGCGCTGCTCGGCATGGTCGGTGCCCGCCCGCTCGGAGCCGAGGAGCTCACCGAACTGCCCGGCGCCGAGCAGTTCGCCCTGCTGCGCGCCCTGCGCCGGGCCGCCGCCGCACCCGCCACCGACCTCGTCGTCGTCGACATGCCGCCGCTGCACCAGAGCGCGGCCGCCCTGGCCCTCCCCGCGCAGCTGCGCCGCTACCTGGCCCGGCTGCTGCCGGCCGAGCGGCAGGCGGCCCGCGCGCTGCGGCCCGTACTGGCCCAGCTGGCCGGGGTACCGATGCCCGCCCAGTGGCTGTACGAGGCCGCCGCGCGCTGGGACGAGGAGCTGGCCGCCGTCCAGGCCGTCATCGAGGCCGCCACCACCTCCGTCCGCCTGGTCGCCGAGCCGGGACCCGGCTCCGACGCCGCGCTGCGCACCGGCATGCTCGGCCTCGCCCTCCACGCCCTGCCCGTGTCCGCGGTCGTCGCCAACCGGATGGTGCCCCAGGGCTCCCCCGACCCCTGGCTCGCCGGGCTCGCCGCCCAGCAGGAGAAGTACGCCGCCCAGTGGGCCGCGCAGGCTCCCGGCACCCCCCTGGTCCCGCTGGCCCACCTGGGCCGCGACCCCCGGGGACCGGAGGACCTGGAACGGCTCGCGGCCACGGCGGGGCTCCTCCCGGACGCGCCCGCGCCCCGTACGGCCTGGGCCGTCGAGGACCGGATCGCCGACGACGGGGTACTCGTCTGGGTGGTTCCGCTGCCCGGCGCCGACAAGCGCGAACTCGACCTGGTGCGCCGCGGCGACGAGCTGCTGCTCGCCGCGGGCCCGCACCGGAGGATCGTTTCGTTGCCGTCGGCACTGCGCCGCTGCACCGTCTCCGGCGCCGCCCTGGCCGACGGCGAGCTCCGCATCCGCTTCACCCCCGACCCCGGGCTCTGGCCGCGCAGGCCGTGAACCGCGTACCCCCGTTCGGGTAACGTCGAAGGTAGTAGCACCGTACGCACCGCACGTCCCGCAGCTGCCCCAGGAGAGTCCGCCATGAGCGAGGCCACCGACCGTCCCACCGACGACGACGCCTGGGCCAAGGCCTGCGCCGAGGACCTCGCGGCGGAGCGGGAACGCCGCCGCACCTACGAGGGCGGCGCCGCGAACGCCCCCGGCAGCGCCGCCGAGGAGCTCTTCAAGCTGTTCGAGGCGGTCGCCGACAAGGTGTCCGGCCTGAACGGCCCGCTGTTCGGCGCCGCGGCCCAGGGCGCCGTACGGCAGTTCGTCCACCAGGCGAAGGCCGCCGCCAAGCCCGTCGTCGAGCGCAACCCCGAGGTCTTCGACCATCTCGCCGCGGCGGGCTCCGAGCTGCTCGCCGCCTACCGCTCGGCCGTCGAGGGCCACGAACGCCGCTGGACCCGCGGCGAGCCCGCCTCCGGCCCCGGCCGGCCCGCCGACCAGGCGTCCGGCGACAGCTCCGACCCCCGTGACGAGGGCGGTACGGGCCCTTCGCAGCGGATCGACCTCGACTGAGACTCGTCCACCCTCGGGTACCGTTGGCCGTGGCGGGGTTTGACCGGAAACCGAGGGACTAATGGGACTCACCATCGGCGTCGACATCGGCGGCACGAAGATCGCGGCCGGCGTGGTCGACGAAGAGGGCACCATCCTTGAGACGTACAAGGTGCCCACCCCGCCGACCGCGGACGGAGTGACGGACGCGATCTGCACCGCCGTCTCCGCAGTCAGCAGCAACCACAGCATCGAGGCCGTCGGCATCGGCGCCGCCGGCTACGTCGACGACAAGCGGGCGACCGTCCTGTTCGCGCCGAACATCAACTGGCGCCACGAGCCCCTGAAGGACAAGGTCGAGCAGCGCATCGGCCTGCCGGTCGTCGTCGAGAACGACGCGAACTGCGCGGCGTGGGGCGAGTACCGCTTCGGCGCCGGCCAGGGCCACGAGGACGTCATCTGCATCACGCTCGGCACCGGCCTGGGCGGCGGCATCATCATCGGCAACAAGCTGCGCCGCGGCCGCTTCGGCGTGGCCGCCGAGTTCGGCCACATCCGGGTGGTCCCGGACGGCCTGCTGTGCGGCTGCGGCAGCCAGGGCTGCTGGGAGCAGTACGCCTCCGGCCGCGCGCTCGTCCGGTATGCCAAGCAGCGCGCCAACGCCACCCCCGAGAACGCGGCGGTGCTGCTCTCCCTCGGCGACGGCACCCCCGAGGGCATCGAGGGCAAGCACATCAGCGAGGCCGCACGGGCCGGGGACCTGGTGGCCATCGACGCCTTCCGCGAGCTGGCCCGCTGGGCCGGTGCGGGCCTGGCCGACCTGGCCTCGCTGTTCGACCCGTCGGCGTTCATCGTCGGCGGCGGGGTCTCCGACGAGGGCGACCTCGTCCTCGACCCGATCCGCAAGTCCTTCAAGCGCTGGCTGGTCGGCGGCGCCTGGCGGCCGCACGCCCAGGTGCTGGCCGCGCAGCTCGGCGGCAAGGCCGGACTGGTGGGCGCCGCGGACCTGGCCCGCCAGGGCTGAGCGACCTGCGCCGACGACGACTGCCCGCCGCGCCCTCTGGGCCGCGGCGGGCAGTCTGGCTATGTTGCGGCGTATGGACATGACGTCGTGCCTGCCCGCGCTGGCGAACTCCGTGACCGAGCCGGACGGCTCCGCCGTGATCCGGGTGCTCAGCTACAACGTCCGCTCGCTGCGGGACGACGAGGAGGCGCTGGCCCGGGTGATCCGGGCCTGTGCGCCGGACCTGGTGTTCGTGCAGGAGGCTCCGCGGTTCTTCCGCTGGCGCAAGCACGCGGCCCGGCTGGCCGCGAAGACGGACCTGGTGGTGCTGTCGGGCGGTGCGACCGCCGCCGGACCGCTGCTGCTGTGCTCGCTGCGGGCCTTCGTGGAGCGCACCGAGGACGTGCTGCTCCCGCGGACGCCGGGCCTGCACCGGCGGGGCTTCGCCACGGCGGTGGTCCGGTTCGGCTCCGTGCGGGTGGCGGCCTTGAGCGCGCACCTGTCCCTGGACGCGCGGGAGCGCCGGACGCAGGCCGAGCTGCTGCTGTCCCGCCTCGCCTCGGCGGACACCCCGTACGCGATCGCGGCGGGCGACATCAACGAGCCCCCGTCGGGTCCGGCCTTCCGCCGTCTCTCCGGCGCCCTCCAGGACTGCTGGACGGTGTCCCCGTGGGGCGGCGAGCACACCTTCGTCGGCTCCGGTCCGCCGCGGCGGATCGACGCGGTCTTCGCGACGCGGGGGGTGGAGGTCCTGACCTGCGGTGTCCCCGAGGGACTCGCGGGCGTCACCCCGGCGGACCTCAAGGCGGCCACGGACCACCTCCCGGTCCTGGCCACCCTCCGCCTCCCCGCCGCCCCCTGAGGGCGCAGGCTCCGCGGCGGCGGCTCCCGTCCGCGGGCCGGCCGGGACGGGCGGGCGGGCCGAAGGGGTCAGACCACCGCTCCGCGGCCCGGGTCGTCGTCATCGTCGTCGCCCTGCGACATCCGGGCCACCAGCGTCGCGAACCCGCCGAGGAACCCGCCGATGCACAGGGTGGTGAGCCACCAGGTCATGTCCCACTGGAGCAGCACCGCCACCAGCAGCAGCACCGGCCCGCCCACCACGGCCAGCCAGGCGAACTTGGCCGTCGTGTCCGCCTGCGGGAGCTCCGGCTCCGGGGGGACGAAGTGGCCCTCGTCGTCCGGCTCCGCCGGGGTGTGGTCCCGCGGCCCCGTGCCGGGCCCGCTCGCACCCGCGCCGATGCCCACGCCCGGGGCGAACACCACCGAGCTGCCGAGGGAAGCAGCCGGAGGCTCCGGCTCGGTCTCCGGCTCGGACCCGGGCTCCGGCTTCGGCCCGGGCTCCGGCTCCGGCCCTGACTCGGGACCCGGTCTGCGCTCCGGGTCGGGCTCGACGTCCTTCTCCGGCAGCGCCAGGTTCTCGACGGGTCTGAAGGGCCGGGCCCCCGGCGGGTCCGGCGGCTCCTGCCCGTATCCGGCGACGATCGCCGCCCAGGCCGCCTCCTCGTCCAGCGGGGGGACACCCCCCGAGGACTCCTCGTGCTCAGCCACCGCTGGCCGCCCCCTCCCTGCCACTGCCGACGCTCTGCGCGAGCCGCCCGACGAACGCGTAACTGTCCGCGAAGATCCGCTCCGCGTCATGGTCCAACGTCGCGACGTGGTAGCTGTGTTCCAGCAGCGTCTCGGTGACGTCCGTCGAGGAGATCCGCGCGAGGATCCGCGCCGAGTCCACCGGCGGTACGACGTGGTCCTGCGGGCTGTGCAGCAGCAGGACCGGCTGCGTCACCTGCGGCAGTTCCCCGTCCACCAGCCGCAGGAACTTCCGCAGCGAGTGCGCGGCATGCGTCGGGACCCGGTCGTACCCGACCTCCAGCGATCCCGGCTTCGCGATGTCGCTCGCGATGCCCGGGGTCGACCGGATGAAGTGCCGCGCGACCGGAAGGGCGACGGCCAGCGGATCGTGCACCTTGTTGGCCGGGTTGACGAGGACGAGACCGCTGATGGCGTCCCCGTGCTTGGCCGCCAGCCGCAGGCTCAGCGCCCCGCCCATCGACAGCCCGAACACGAACACCTGCGTGCAGCGCTCCTGCAGCTCGCGCAGCGCCCGGTCCACCTCGGCGTACCAGTCCTGCCAGCCCGTGAGCTGCATGTCCTGCCAGCGCGTGCCGTGCCCGGGCAGCAGCGGCAGCGAGACCGTCAGCCCCTGCCCGGCGAGATACTCGGCCCAGGGGCGCAGCGACTGCGGGGAACCGGTGAAGCCGTGGCAGAGAAGCACGCCGACCTCTCCGCCCTCGTGGCGGAACGGCTCGGCTCCAGGGAGGACGGGCACCAGGGTCTCCTTCAAGGGGGGCGGGCAGGGGGGTGCGTAGCGCTGTGTGACTTCACCGTACGCGACCGGGATGACACCGACCAGGGTCGTCGACCGCTCCGGCGTGAGCCAGGGGTTAAGGTCTGTTCGACAGACACAGGAAGGCTTTCGAGTTGATCTACGGCGCAATGAAGTTCTCCATCGGCGGGTCCCTGAAGCTCGCCTTCAGGCCGTGGGTGGAGGGCTTGGAGAACATCCCCGCCGAGGGGCCGGCGATCCTCGCGAGCAACCACCTGTCCTTCTCCGACTCCTTCTTCCTGCCGGCCGTCCTGGACCGGAAGGTCACCTTCATCGCGAAGGCGGAGTACTTCACCTCCCCGGGCATCAAGGGCAAGCTGACGGCCGCCTTCTTCAAGGGCGTCGGCCAGCTCCCGGTGGACCGCTCCGGGGCGCGGGGTGCGGGCGAGGCCGCCATCAAGAGCGGCATCGAGGTCATCGAGCGCGGGGAGCTGTTCGGCATCTACCCCGAGGGGACCCGTTCGCCGGACGGCCGCCTCTACCGGGGCAAGCCCGGCGGGCTGGCCCGGGTGGCCCTGGCCACCGGCGCGCCCGTGATCCCCGTGGCGATGATCGACACGGAGAAGATCCAGCCGCCCGGCAAGGTGGTGCCCAAGCTGATGCGCCCGGGCATCCGGATCGGCAAGCCGCTGGACTTCAGCCGCTACCAGGGCATGGACAGCGACCGCTTCATCCTGCGCTCGGTGACCGACGAGGTCATGTACGAGATCATGAAGCTCTCGGGCCAGGAGTACGTGGACATCTACGCGACGGCGGCCAAGCGCCAGATCGCCGACGCCGAGAAGGCGGAGAAGGCGGCCCGGGCCGCCGAGAAGGGCGCCGAGAAGAGCGGCGACAAGAGCGCCGAGTAGGTCGCGCGGCAGGAGAACGGGGCGGGGCCGCCCGTACGGGGTGGGGGAGATGGCGAAACGCGAGCGCGTCGTACGCATGTCGGTCGAGCAGCCGCTGTGGCGCGCCCTGACCGCCTACCGGCTGCTCACCATGGTCTACGCGGTGCTGCTGTTCGCGTCGGCGTACCGGCGCTTCGACCGTCCCGCCATCGCCGCCGGCTACCTCGCCGTCCTCGCCGTCTGGACCCTCGCCACCCGCCGCAAGGCGGCGAGCGCCGCCGGCTGCACCAAGCGGTTCCTCGGCGCCGACCTCGCCGTCGCGCTCGCCGGGATCCTGCTGACCCCGCTCGCCGACACCCAGGAGCGGATCGCGGCCGGCGGTCCGACCCTGCCCTCCATCTGGACCGCGGGCTCGGTCCTCGCCTTCGCCCTCAAGGGCGGCTGGCGCTGGGCCGGCTTCGCCTCCACCTTCGTCGCCGCCGCCAACGTCGTCGTCCACGGCGGCAATCCCACCCGCGACACCCTGCACAACGTGCTGCTGGTCTGGGTCGCCTCCATCGCCATCGGGTACGTCGTCGAGGTCGCCCGGGCCAGCGAGGCCACCCTGGCCCGCGCCCTGGAGATCGAGGCCGCCACCCGCGAACGCGAGCGGCTGGCCCGCGACATCCACGACGGGGTCCTCCAGGTCCTCGCCATGGTCCAGCGGCGCGGCAGCGAGCTGGGCGGAGAGGCCGCCGAGCTCGGCCGGATGGCGGGGGAGCAGGAGGTGGCGCTGCGCACCCTGGTCTCCAGCGGGCTGGTGCACACCTCGCGGGTCTCCCGTGACGAGGCGCTCGGGGCACTGGTCGACGCGTACGAGGTGGAGGAGCCGGGCGCCGACGAGGGCGAGCTCGATCTGCGGACGCTGCTGGCCCCGCACGCCGGGTCCCGGGTCAGCTTCGCCGAGCCGGGCACCCCGGTGCCGCTGCCGGGGCCGGCCGCGCGGGAGCTCGCCGCGGCGGTCGGCGCCGCCCTCGACAACGTGCGCAGGCACGCGGGGGAGGGGGCCCGGGCGTGGATCCTGGTCGAGGACTGGGGCGACGAGGTGATCGTGACCGTACGGGACGACGGCCCGGGCATTCCCGCGGGCCGGCTCGACCAGGCGGAGGGCGAGGGCCGGATGGGCGTGGCCCTGTCCATCCGCGGGCGGCTGCGCGACCTCGGCGGCACCGCCGAGCTGGTGTCCGTCCCCGGGCAGGGCACCGAAGTGGAACTGAAAGTACCGAGGGGGAGAACCCAGTGACCGAGCCCAATGAGATCAAGGTCATGGTCGTCGACGACCATCCGATGTGGCGGGACGCGGTCGCCCGCGACCTGACCGCCGCGGGTTTCGACGTGGTCGCGACCGCCGGCGACGGCCCCGAGGCGGTCCGCCGCGCCCGCGCGGCCGCCCCCCACGTGCTCGTCCTCGACCTCAACCTGCCCGGGATGCCCGGAGTCCAGGTCTGCAAGGAGCTCGTCGGCGCCAACCCCGCGCTGCGTGTCCTGGTGCTGTCGGCCAGCGGCGAGCACGCCGACGTCCTGGAAGCGGTGAAGTCCGGTGCGACGGGCTACCTGCTGAAGTCGGCCGGCGCCCAGGAGCTGATCGACGCCGTCCGCCGCACCGCGGCCGGCGACCCGGTCTTCACCCCGGGGCTGGCCGGCCTGGTGCTCGGCGAGTACCGGCGCCTGGCCACGGACCCCGCGCCCGCGGCCGCCGACGAGCCGAAGGCCCCGCAGCTGACCGACCGGGAGACCGAGGTGCTGCGGCTGGTCGCCAAGGGCCTGTCGTACAAGCAGATCGCGGAACGGCTGGTCATCTCGCACCGGACCGTGCAGAACCACGTACAGAACACCCTCGGCAAACTCCAGTTGCACAACCGGGTGGAGCTCGTGCGGTACGCGATAGAGGCCGGGCTCGACGACGCGTAGGCCCCGCAAGGGGTGCCGTACGTCGTACTTACGTCCCCGTACGAGTGAACAGGCGTACGCAACGCCCCGTAATTCCACCGGAATTGACCCTTCCCAGGCCCTTGATGTGACCTGAGTCACCACTAGCGTGGCCGTCATGCGGGCTCAGTGGCCCTGTGGCAAAGGGAGAGTGACATGAAGGTCGGAGTGCTGACCGGCGGCGGCGACTGCCCCGGGCTCAACGCGGTCATCCGTGCCGTCGTCCGCAAGGGCGTGCAGGAGTACGCGTACGACTTCACCGGCTTCAAGGACGGCTGGCGCGGCGTGGTCGAGGGCGACACCGTCCCGCTCTCCATCCCCGCCGTACGCGGCATCCTGCCGCGCGGCGGCACCATCCTCGGGTCCTCGCGCACCAACCCGTTCAAGCAGGAGGACGGGGTCCGCCGGATCAAGGAGAACCTCGCCAAGTACGAGGTCGAGGCGCTGGTCGCGATCGGTGGCGAGGACACGCTGGGCGTCGCGGCCCGGCTGTACGAGGAGTTCGGCATCCCCTGCGTCGGCGTGCCGAAGACCATCGACAACGACCTGTCGGCGACGGACTACACCTTCGGCTTCGACACGGCCGTGGGCATCGCGACCGAGGCCATCGACCGGCTCCACACCACCGCCGAATCCCACATGCGGGTCCTGGTCGTCGAGGTGATGGGCCGGCACGCCGGCTGGATCGCCCTGCACTCCGGGCTGGCCGGCGGAGCCAACGTCATCCTCATCCCGGAACAGCGCTTCGACCTGGACCAGGTGTGCGCCTGGGTGACCTCCCGCTTCAAGGCGAGCTACGCGCCGATCGTGGTGGTCGCCGAGGGGGCGATGCCCAAGGACGGGGAGATGGTGCTGAAGGACGCCACCACGGACTCCTTCGGGCACGTCCGGCTCTCGGGCGTGGGCGAGTGGCTGGCCAAGGAGATCGAGGCGCGGACGGGGAAGGAGGCCCGGACCACGGTGCTCGGGCACATCCAGCGCGGCGGTACGCCGAGCGCCTTCGACCGGTGGCTGGCGACCCGGTTCGGACTGCACGCCATCGAGGCGGTGCGCGACGGGGACTTCGGGAAGATGGTCGCCCTCAAGGGGACGGACATCCTGCGGGTGCCGATCGCCGAGGCGACGGCGAAGCTGAAGACGGTGGACCCGGCGCTCTACGCCGAGGTCGGGGTCTTCTTCGGCTGAGCCGACCGGGGGGCGGGCACGCCGGGGGCGGGTCCGGGCGCGGGCCATGGGTCGTCACGACCGTAGGGTGACGAACGACCCATGGTTCTCGCGGCGGGAGCAACAGTGGAAATCCTGGCATTCGGTGTGCAGGACGACGAGAAGCCGCTCCTGGAGGAGGCGTTCGCCGGGCAGCACGAAGTGCGCTGCCTGGACGTGTTCCTGACCGAGGACACCGCCCCCATCGCGGCCGGGTACGAGGTCGTCTCGTCGAGCGTGAACGCGGACCTGAACGGGCGGGTGCTGCGGGCCCTGTCCGCGGGCGGTACCCGGATGATCGCCCAGCGGTCCACCGGGTTCAACAACATCGACCTGGAGGCCGCCCGCCGGCTCGGCCTGACGGTCAGCCGGGTGTCGTACTACTCCCCGTACTCGGTCGCGGAGTTCGCCTGGACGCTGGCGATGGCCGTGAACCGGCGGATCGTCCGCGCATCGAACCGGACCCGTGACTTCGACTTCCGGCTGACCGGGCTGATGGGCCGGGACATGCGCGGACGCACCGCGGGCGTGCTCGGCACCGGGAAGATCGGCGAGGCGTTCACGCGGATCGCGCACGGCTTCGGAATGAACCTGCTGGGCTGGGACAGGGAGCCCAATCCGGCGTGCACGGGCCTGGGCATGCGGTACGTGGACAAGGACGAACTGCTGTCCTCGGCGGACCTGGTGAGCCTCCACCTGCCCCTGCTGGAGTCCACGCACCACATCGTCGACGCGACCGCACTGAGCAGGATGCGGGACGACGCGATCCTGGTGAACTCCAGCCGGGGCGGCCTCGTGGACACCGAAGCGCTGGTGGAGGAGCTGCGGGCGGGGCGCTTCGCCGGCGTCGGGCTGGACGTGTACGAGGCGGAGGCCGGCCTCTTCTTCCTGGACAAGTCCCTGGAGGCGGTGGAGGACGACACCCTGGCCCGGCTCATCACCTTCCCGCAGGTGGTCGTCACCTCCCACCAGGCGTACTACACGCACGAGGCGGTGGGGCAGATCGTCGACGCCACGGTGCGCAACGTCGCCGACTACCTGGCCGGGCGCCGCTCGGAGAACACCCTCTGCCCGGCGGGCTAGCGCCCGTGCTTCCGGTCCCGTTCACGCGGCGGCCATGTGGCACCGACGGGGTCGTCCTCGCCGCCAAGGCCGTCCGTCCGGCCCTGCGCCGCCGCCGCGCGGCGGCGGCGCGGGGGCGGGGGGCGCCCCCCCCCGGGGGGC
>NZ_JBEXRC010000072.1:0-23428 GCF_040612915.1 Streptomyces sp. NPDC006326
CTCCTTCGTCGCGTCGCTTCGCGATGGCCTTCGGCCACCCCTGACCGCCCGGCCCGCCCCGGAAAGACAACAGACTGCCGGGAAGCCCCCGAGGAATGGCCGGGGGCACGTGTTCCGGGGCGGGCCCGTCAGGGATGGGCGGGCCGGTTTCCGGTGCCCGGTTCCTCGTTCGGGGTCGAGGGGTCCTGTGGAGCCTCGTCCGGTCGAGCCGCAGGCGGTGCCGGCCCGGGGCAGGGCCATCCGGTGGCGGGCGATCCGGTGGCGGGTGCGGCACTTCATGACCATCAGCCCGGCGGGGCTCTGCGGCAGGGGGTCGCTTCTAGGTGACCGGGCGTTCGCGGACCGGGGACAGGTCCGTCGAGGTCTTCGTCGCGATGAACTCCGTGATGCGGTACGTGCAGACCCCGGCCACGGTGAAGGGGTCTTCCTCCGCGATGCGTTCGACCTCCGCGCGGGAGATTCCGTGGGCCAGGATGACGCCTCCGTCGCGCGGGACCTTGCGGCCCGAGGCGAGGAAGACGCCCGACGCGTAGTAGGAGTCCAGCCAGGCGATGTGGGCGTCCATCTCCTCTTCGACGGCTTCGACGGGCGCGGTGTAGGTGAGCTCCATGACGAACATGATCGCCAGGCTACTCTCGCTGCTCATGACGAGTGTGAAGACCCCCGCCGACGCGGCCGAGGCCCGGGCGATACAGGACGAACTGCGCCATCACGTCGTGCTCGACGAGCCGGGGCCGCCGCCCGGGCGCGGGCTCGTCGCGGGTGTGGACGTGGCCTACGACGACGAGCGCGACCTGGTCGCCGCCGCGGCCGTCGTCCTCGACGCGGCCACACTGGAGGTCGTCGAGGAGGCGACCGCCGTCGGGCACGTCAGCTTCCCGTACGTCCCGGGCCTGCTCGCCTTCCGTGAGCTGCCCACTGTGCTCGCCGCCCTCGACGCGCTGGCCGCCCCGCCCGGACTCGTCGTGTGCGACGGCTACGGGCTCGCGCATCCGCGGGGCTTCGGTCTCGCCTGCCACCTGGGGGTGGTGACCGGGCTGCCCAGCATCGGCGTCGCGAAGAACCCGTTCACCTTCACCTACGACGAGCCGGGCGCCCGGCGGGGCGAGGCGGCCCCGCTGCTCGCGGCCGACGGATCCGTCGTCGGGCGGGCGCTGCGGACCCAGGACGGGATCAAGCCGGTGTACGTGTCCGTCGGCCACCGGGTCTCGCTGGACAACGCCTGCGCCCACGCCCTCGCGCTGAGCCCGCGCTTCCGGATCCCCGAAACCACCCGGCACGCCGATTCCCTGTGCAGGCGGGCGCTGCGCGAGGCCTCCTGACCCCGGCGGCCCGAACTCACCGTGCGTGGGCCACCCGGAAGCGGATCCCCGCCTTCTGGAGCCGGTCCAGCAGGGCGTCACCCATCGCGACGGCGGTGGTGAGCTGGCCGGCCCGCTGCGGCAGGGCGTCGTAGGCCAGGCACAGGGCCGACTCGGCCAGCATCTTGGCGGTCTCCCCGTAGCCCGGGTCGCCGCCCGAGACCTCGGTGAACACCCGGCGGCCGCCGCCCTCGCCGACGAAGCGGACGGTGAACCAGCTGCGGGCGCGCCGCTCCGCGTCCGGGCCCCGGCCCGGCTCCCAGCGGTTCATCAGCCACCGCCGCGCGGCCGGGACCTGCGCGAGGGCCGCCGTCGCGCCCACCGCCGCCGTACCGCCCACGGCGACCGGGAGGTGCTTGACGGAGGCGTACTGCCGGTAGCGGAAGTCCGGGCCGTACCGCTCCAGCGCGGCCGCCGAGCGGGTCACGATCCGGGCGTCCAGCGTCGGCAGCGGCAGGGCCCAGGTGCCGGTCTCCCGGCTGAACCGCGGCGCTCCCAGCGGTCCCCGTACCCTTCGGCCGTGCAGCCGGGGCTCGTGCAGCCGCCGCTCGTGGGCCGCGGCCAGGGTCTGCGGCCCGCGGCCCATCGCGGTGAGGGCGGAGGCGAGGGTGCCGCCCGAGAAGAGGGCGTTGGACCGCATGAAGCCGTCCACCTGGAGGGGAACCCCCTGCGGCAGCTGCCCGACGGTGAAGTAGGCGCCCAGGTCGGCCGGGATCGAGTCGAAACCGCAGGCGTGCACCAGCCGCGCCCCGGTCTCGCGGGCGCGCGCGTCGTGTGCGACGTACATCCGGTCCACGAACTCCGGCTCGCCGGTGAGGTCCACGTAGTCCGTGCCTGCCCGGGCGCAGGCGGCGACGAGCTCCGCCCCGTGGAGGACGTACGGGCCGACGGTCGTGGCCAGGACCCGGGTGGAGGCGGCCAGCTCCCGTACGGCGTCCGGATCCGCCGCGTCCGCCCGGAGCAGCGGCAGGTCCGCGCAGGCCGGGTCGAGCGCGGCGAGCTGCTCGCGCAGCCGCTCCAGCTTGCCGGGGTCCCGGCCGGCGAGGGCCCAACGGCAGCCGGCGGGGGCGTGCGCGGCGAGGTAGGCGGCGGTCAGGGCGCCCACGAACCCGGTCGCGCCGAAGAGCACGATGTCGTACGTCCGTTCGCCGCCGCCCGTGGCGGCCCGATCGGTCTGCTGAACCTCTTCGTTCATCACGGCTCCTCCCAGCTCGCTGTTGGTGGCTGAGGCTAGCGCGGGGCGGACGGTGCACGACCGGCGCCCCGGGATCGGCGTGTGGCCGGTCCCGGGGCGCGGTGATCAGGGCTTACCGGTGGTTCAGTTGTCCTCGTACATGCCGAAGACGTCGACGATGAGGTCCATGTCGCCGTAGCTCTGGTTCCAGAAGTCGACGATGCCGGTCGTGCCGGTACCGGCCTGGACCAGGTTCGGGACGGTCTTGCCCACGGTCCAGTTCAGGGTGGAGGAGTTCGGCTCCGGCGGCCGGACGGCCGTGTTGCCGTCGTAGGCCTCCAGCGAGTTCGGGTCGGGCGTGACGGCGAGGAAGCCGGTGTCCTTCGTGTTGGTCACGGTGGTGTTCAGGACGAAGCCCTTGATGTCGGGCTGGCCGGCAGCGAGGTCCGCCCAGATGTAGTTGCGGCCGTCCAGCGGGCCCTCGTTGCCCTCGCGGGTGTCGATGGCGCGGACGGGTGCGAAGGGCAGGTAGGCGCTGGTGCTCTTGGGGCTGTAGTAGCCGACGACGTCGACGATGACGTCGGCCGGGTTCCAGCCGCCGTTGCGGACGCTGATCTTGCCGTCCGGGCCGACGGGGACGATCACCGAGTTGGCGATGGTCTGGCCGGTCGTGAAGTTCACGTTGGACGCGGTGGGCGCCGACTGCCCGCTCGGGTAGACGGTCAGGTGGCCGTCGCTCCTGGGGTTGGTGACCGTCACGTTCAGCGCCACGGCCGTGACGCCGGAGGCGGGCACCTGGCCCACGCCGCTGATCTGGGTGCTGAAGCTGCCGTAGCCGGCGAGCTGGCCCTTGGCGGTGCCCAGGCCCGAGCGGGTGTCCACGAAGCGGGCCGGCGTCAGCGGGGTGTAGCCGCTGGAGGCGGTGTGCGTGAAGTAACCGGTGACGTCGGCGATGAGGTCGACCGACTCCCAGCCGCCGTTGTAGAGGTCCACGTAGCCGTTCTCGCCCACCGGCACGATGACCAGGTTGGGGACGGTCTGTCCCGGGACGAAGTTGACGTTCGAGGTGGTCGGACGCTCGTCGCCGTCGGCGAAGGCGGTGATGTGGCCGCCGCTGGTGGTGTTGGTGACGGTGACGTTCAGGACGACCGCCGTGACGCCGGCCGGAATGCCGCCGTTGCCGCCGATCTTCAGCCGCGAGGAGGTGTACGGGGCGACCTTGGCCTTCGGGGCGCCCGTACCGCTACGGGTGTCCAGCAGGCGGGTCGGGCCGTACGCGGTGTAGTCGGAGCCCTCCGTGCTGACCGCGACCTCGTTGCTGACGGAGGTGTTGGCGGCCTTGTCCGTCACGGTCACCTTGACCGTGTAGGTGCCGACCTCGGCGTAGGTGTGGTCCGACACCACGACCTCGGTGCCGTTGGCCGTGGCCGGGCTCGTGGTGCCGTCGCCCCAGGCCACGGTCACGTCGAGCGGGGTGTCCGCGCTGGTGATGGAGGTCTCCAGCTCGATGCCGTGCGCGCTGAGGGCGAAGGCCTCCAGGCCGACGGCGAGGGTCGGGTTGCCGGCGGCGGTGGCGGTGGCGCCGTCCGCGGCCAGGGTCTGCGGGGCCGACGTCCGGCTCTTGGCGGCCGGCAGGGTCTGCCGGGTCGACTTCGAGGCGGGGCTGGTGAACTTGGTGCCCTTCGACAGGCCGGCCTCGGCCAGGTCGGGCGTGCTCACGCCGTGGCCCTTGCCGTCGGCCGGGGCGCCGTCCGCGTGGGCCATGCCCGGTATGAGAGAAATGCCGGCCGCGAAAACGGCGGCCGATGCTGCGAGTCGGCGGTATGACACCGAGCCCCCTATGGTTCATGAGCCCCTTGAGCAGGGCTGAAAGCCCGCTCAGAGTACATAGCTCCTGAGCGGCCGCTCACGGGCCCCCGCCCCGTGGCCGCCGCCACGGCGGGCAGCGCCCCGGAAGCGGCGTGGAGGCCGCTTCCGGGGCGCTGTGAACAGGGCTTGCGCGGGGTTCAGTTGTCCTCGTAGAAGCCGAACATGTCGACGATGAGGTCGATGTCGCCGTCGCTCTGGTTCCAGAAGTCGATGACCCCGGTGGAGCCGGTGCTCGCCTGGACCAGGTTCGGCACGGTCTTGCCGACGGTCCAGTTCAGGTTGGACGACGTGGGCTCGGGCGGCCAGACGTCCCAGCCGTTGTCGTACGCCTCCTTGGTGTTCGGGTCCGGCGTGACGGCGAGGTAGCCGTTGTCCCTGGTGTTGGTCACCGTGGTGTTCAGCACGTACCCCCTGTCGTTGGGGTACTTCGAGCCGAGGGGCATGTAGACGTAGCCGCGGCCGCCCAGCGGGCCCCAGGCCCAGTCGCTGGTGTCGCGGGTGTCGAGCAGCCGGAACGGCTCCGTGGGGCGGTAGGCGCTCGTGCTGGTCGGGCTGTAGTAGCCGACGACGTCGACGATGACGTCGGCCGGGTTCCAGCCGCCGTTGCGCACGTTGATCTTGCCGTCCGGGCCGACGGGGACGATCACCGAGTTGGCGATGGTCTGGCCGGTCGTGAAGTTCACGTTGGACGCGGTGGGCGCCGACTGCCCGCTCGGGTAGACGGTCAGGTGGCCGTCGCTCCTGGGGTTGGTGACCGTCACGTTCAGCGCCACGGCCGTGGCGTTCGCCCCGACGCCGCGCAGACCGGTGATCTGGGTGCTGAAGGTGCCGTAGCCGGCGAGCTGGCCCCGGGCGGTGCCGAGGCCCGAGCGGGTGTCGACGAAGCGGGCCGGAGCCATCGGGGTGTAGCCGCTGGACGCGGTGTGGGTGAAGTACCCCGCGACGTCGGCGATGAGGTCGACCGACTCCCAGCCGCCGTTGTAGAGGTTGACGTAGCCGTCGGCGCCGACCGGCACGATGACCAGGTTCGGGACGGTCTGTCCCGGGGCGAAGTTGACGTTCGACGTGGTCGGGAGCGAGCCGCCGCTGGCGTAGGCCGTGACGTGGCCCCCGCTGGTGGTGCCGGTGACCGTGACGTTGAGGGCCACGGCGGTCACACCGGCCGGGATGCCCCCGTTGCCGCCGATCTTCACGCGGACCGGGCTGTACGGGGCGACCTTGTGCTGCGCGGCGCCGGTCCCGTAGCGGGTGTCGAGGAGGCGGGTCGGGCCGTACGGGGTGTAGTCGGACCCCGCGGTGGTGACGGTGAGCGTGTTGGTGACCGAGGTCTGGGCGGCGGAGTCCTCGACCGTGACGGTGATGAGGTACGTGCCCACCTCGGCGTAGTTGTGCGGCATCGTCTCCACGCGGGATCCGCTGACGCCGAAGCTCTGCTTCCACCCGTTGTCGCCCCAGTCGATGGTGACGGAGAGGCTCTGGCCGGGCTCGCCCGTGACGCTGGTCTCCAGCGAGATCCCGTGGGCGCTGGTGGCCTTGCCGTTCAGCGCGACCGTGTACGTCGGTTCGGCGGCGGTGCCCTGGGCCTGCGCGGCGGCGGCCTTGGAGGCGCCGGACGCCGGGGCGGCCGACTTCACGGCGTGGCCGGCCGGGCTGGTGAAGGCCGGAAGCTTCGACGCCTTGGCCGCGGCCAGGTCGGGTGCGCTGACCCCGTGCGCCTTGCCGTCCACCGGGCCGTCGGCCGCGTGGGCCGTGCCCGGTACGAAGGATATGCCGGCCGCGAGAACGGCGGCGGTTGCTGCGATTCGGCGATGAGACACCGAGTCCCCCCACATGTCGGTGCGGCCCTTGATCAGGGCCGGAAACCCGCCCAGAGTACATAGCCGCCCGGCACCCGCTCACAGGGGTTTCCGTGTCGGCCGGCCGCGCCCCCGGCCGGCCTCCGGTCCGGTTGCCCGGCCGGTGTCCGCGCCCGGCGTTAGCGTGGGGGCGACTGTCCGTGCGCGCAGGCCGCGGCCTGCGGTGAGTGGAGGCGTCCATGAAGGCTGCGGTGCGCAAGTGGGAGGCGGTGCGGGAGTTCGCCCGGGGCCTGCCGGAGGCGGTCGAGGAGTACCCGTGGGGTCCGGAGGACTGCGTGGTGAAGGTCAACAAGAAGATCTTCGTCTTCCTGGGCAACGCGGACGGCCCCGGCGCGCCCGGGCTCTCCGTGAAGCTCAAGGACGAGGCCCTCCACGGCCATGCGATGACCGCCCCGGGGGCGGAGCCGACCGGGTACGGGCTGGGGCGGGCGGGCTGGGTCTCCCTCCCGCTCGGGGAGAAGGGCGCGCCGTCCGTGGAGGTGCTGTGCGAGTGGGTGGAGGAGAGCTACCGCACGGTGGCCCTCAAGCGGCACCTGAAGGAGCTCGACGCCCGGAACGCGTCAAACGGCTAAGCGCTTGCTCTTGTGCGAAGTGGAACACGTTCCTAGCATCACCGGTGTTACATCAGTTGTGTCACACAGCGCGTCGGCTACGGATGCTGGAGGTTCGATGGCAGTGCCAGGCAAGGGCCCGCTCGCGGGCGTGCGCGTCGTCGAACTCGCGGGCATCGGCCCCGGCCCGTTCGCCGCCATGCTCCTCGCCGACCTGGGTGCCGACGTGGTCCGGGTGGACCGCCCGGGCGGGGGCGGCCTCGCGATCGACCCGGCCTACGACGTCACCAACCGCAACAAGCGCTCCGTCCTGGTCGACCTGAAGTCCCCCGAGGGCCGCGCCCGGGTACTGGAGCTCGCGGAGCGGGCCGACGTGCTCATCGAGGGCTTCCGCCCCGGCGTGGCCGAGCGGCTCGGCGTCGGCCCGGCCGACTGCCACGCCCGCAACCCGAAGCTCGTCTACGGCCGGATGACCGGCTGGGGCCAGGACGGCCCGCTCGCCCACACGGCGGGACACGACATCGCCTACATCGCCGTCACCGGCGCCCTCGGCATGATCGGCGATCCGGGCGGTGCCCCGGCCGTCCCCGCCAACCTCGTCGGGGACTACGCGGGCGGCTCCCTCTACCTGGTCATCGGCGTCCTCGCCGCCCTCCGGCACGCCGGCACCCCCGAGGGGACCGGCCAGATCGTCGACGCGGCCATCGTCGACGGCACCGCCCACCTCACCGCCATGATCCACGGCATGATGGCCGCGGGCGGCTGGCAGGACCGCCGCGGAGCCAACCTGCTCGACGGCGGCTGCCCCTTCTACGGCACCTACGAGACCTCCGACGGCCAGTACATGGCGGTCGGAGCGCTGGAGCAGCAGTTCTACGACACCTTCGTGGAGCTGCTCGGCATCGAGGACCGGGCCCCCGCCCGCAAGGACCTGGCCCGCTGGGGAGAGCTGCGCGAGGCCGTCGCCGCATGCTTCAAGTCCCGTACGCGCGACGAGTGGACGGCGGTCTTCGAGGGCACGGACGCCTGCGTGGCGCCCGTGCTGTCCCTGCGCGAGGCCCCGCACCATCCCCACCTGGCCGCCCGCGCCACCTTCACGGACGTCGGCGGGATCACCCAGCCCGCACCGGCGCCCCGCTTCTCCGCGACCCCCGGCGCCGTCACCTCGGGTCCGGCCCTGCCGGGAGCCGACACCGCATCCGTGGCCCGCGACTGGAACGTGCCGGGCCTGCTCGGGAAGGACGGGGACGCCTGATGGAACTGTCCATGATGCTCGACTACGCCGGGGACCCGCGCCGCGCCGCCGACGAGGCCGCGGCGCTGGAGTCGGCCGGCCTCGACGCGGTGTGGGTCGCCGAGGCCTGGGGCTTCGACTCCCCGACGATCATGGGATATCTGGCGGCCCGCACCGAGCGCCTGAAGATCGGCTCCGCCATCCTCAACGTCTACTCCCGCACACCCGCCCTCATCGCCCAGACGGCGGCCGGCCTGGACGCCGTGTCCGGCGGCCGGGCCCTGCTGGGCCTGGGGGCCTCCGGGCCGCAGGTCGTCGAAGGCTGGCACGGCACACCGTACGACCGGCCCCTCGGCCGCACCCGCGAGACGGTCGAGCTGTGCCGTCGCATCTGGCGGCGCGAGACCATCGACCACCACGGCATCACCGACATGCCGCTGCCGCCCGAGAAGGGCGGCCGGCACGGCAAGCCGCTGAAGCTGCTCACCCGCCCGGTCCGCGACCGCGTCCCCGTCTACATCGCCTCGCTCGGCCCGGCGAACGTGCGGATGACCGCGGAGATCGCGGACGGCTGGCTGCCCACCCTCTACATCCCCGAGAAGGCCGGCGCCGTGTGGGGAGCCTCCCTCGCCGAGGGCGCCGCCCGGCGCTCCCCGGAGCTCGCCCCGCTCGAAACCGTCGCGGGCGGTCTGCTGGCCATCGGCGAGGACGCCGCCGCCGTACGGGACCGGGCCCGGCCCCAGATCGCCCTGTACGTCGGCGGGATGGGGGCGGTCGGCAAGAACTTCTACAACGACCTGGCCGTCGCCTACGGCTACGAGGAGGAGGCCCGGAAGATCCAGGAGCTCTACCTCTCCGGGCGCAAGCGCGACGCGGCCGCCGCCGTCCCCGACGAGTTCTGCGAGCTCATGACGCTGTGCGGACCGGAGAGTTACGTACGCGAGCGGGTCGAGGCCTTCCGCGCGGCGGGGGTCACCATGCTCAACGTCACGCCCGTCGGCCCCGAGCCGGCCCGACTGATCGAAACCGTCAAGAGCTGGCTCTAGGGGGCCCCGATGCAACGCCGCATCTTCGACGCCGACCACGAGGCGTTCCGCGAGACCGTCCGCACCTTCCTCGCCAAGGAGGTGCTGCCGCACTACGAGCAGTGGGAGAAGGACGGCATCGTCAGCCGCGAGGCCTGGCGGGCCGCCGGCCGGCAGGGCCTGCTGGGCCTGGCCGTCCCCGAGGAGTACGGAGGCGGCGGGAACACCGACTTCCGCTACGCCGCGGTGATCGCGGAGGAGTTCACCCGGGCGGGTGCGCCCGGGCTGGCGATCGGCCTGCACAACGACATCATCGGGCCGTACCTGACCTCGCTGGCCACCGAGGAGCAGAAGCAGCGCTGGCTGCCCGGCTTCTGCTCGGGCGAGACCATCACCGCCATCGCGATGACCGAGCCCGGCGCCGGCTCGGACCTCCAGGGCATCCGCACGAGCGCCGAGGACCGCGGGGACCACTGGGTGCTCAACGGGTCGAAGACCTTCATCTCCAACGGCATCCTCGCCGACCTGGTGATCGTGGTCGCGAAGACCACCCCCGAAGGCGGGGCGCACGGCCTGTCCCTGCTGGTCGTCGAGCGCGGCACGGAGGGCTTCGAGCGCGGCCGCAACCTCGACAAGATCGGCCAGAAGGCGCAGGACACCGCCGAGCTGTTCTTCCACGACGTACGCGTGCCCAAGGAGAACCTGCTCGGCGAGCTGAACGGCGCCTTCGTCCACCTGATGACCAACCTCGCGCAGGAGCGCATGGGCATCGCGATGGCCGGCATCGCCGCCGCCGAGTACCTCTTGGAGATCACCACCGGGTACGTCAAGGAGCGCGAGGCCTTCGGCCGGCCCCTCTCCAAGCTCCAGCACGTCCGGTTCGAGATCGCGGAGATGGCCACCGAGTGCGCCGTCACCCGCGCCTTCCTGGACCGCTGCATCGTCGACCACTCGAACGGCGAGCTGGACCACGTCCACGCCTCGATGGCGAAGTGGTGGGCCACCGAGCTCCAGAAGCGGGTCGCCGACCGCTGCCTGCAACTGCACGGCGGATACGGCTACATGAGCGAATACCGGGTCGCACGGGCCTTCACCGACGGCCGCATCCAGACCATCTACGGCGGTACGACCGAGATCATGAAGGAGATCATCGGTCGTTCCCTGCTCGGCTGAGACCGGCACCACCGGCCGGCCGGCACGACCGGCTGAACCCTCCCTCGAAAGGCTTGACCAGTGAGCACCGAAGCGTACGTGTACGACGCGATCCGCACGCCGCGCGGCCGCGGCAAGGCCAACGGATCCCTGCACGGCACCAAGCCGATCGACCTGGTGGTCGGCCTGATCCACGCCCTGCGCGAGCGCAACCCCGGACTGGACCCGGCCGCCATCGACGACATCGTCCTCGGTGTCGTCGGCCCGGTCGGCGACCAGGGCTCCGACATCGCCCGGATCGCGGCCATCGCCGCCGGGCTCCCGGACACGGTGGCCGGGGTGCAGGAGAACCGCTTCTGCGCCTCCGGTCTGGAGGCGGTCAACCTGGCCGCCGCGAAGGTCCGCTCCGGCTGGGAGGACCTGGTCCTCGCGGGCGGCGTGGAGTCCATGTCCCGGGTCCCGATGGCCTCCGACGGCGGGGCGTGGTTCAACGACCCGATGACGAACTGGGACGTCAACTTCGTCCCCCAGGGCATCGGTGCCGACCTGATCGCCACCATCGAGGGCTTCTCGCGGCGCGACGTGGACGAGTACGCCGCCCTCTCCCAGGAGCGCGCCGCCACCGCCGTCAAGGAGGGCCGCTTCGCACGCTCCGTGGTCCCGGTCACCGACCGCAACGGCCTGGTCGTCCTGGACCACGACGAGTTCATCCGCCCGGGCACGACGGCCGACACCCTCGCCAAGCTCAAGCCCTCCTTCGCCGACATCGGCGAGCTCGGCGGCTTCGATGCCGTCGCCCTCCAGAAGTACCACTGGGTCGAGAAGATCGACCACGTCCACCACGCGGGCAACTCCTCGGGCATCGTCGACGGCGCCTCCCTCGTCGCCATCGGCTCCCGCGAGGCGGGCGAGCGGGCCGGCCTGACCCCGCGCGCCCGGATCGTCTCGGCCGCCGTGTCCGGCTCCGAGCCCACCATCATGCTCACCGGTCCCGCCCCGGCCACCCGCAAGGCACTCGCCAAGGCCGGCCTGACCATCGACGACATCGACCTGGTCGAGATCAACGAGGCCTTCGCCGGCGTCGTCCTGCGCTTCGTCAAGGACATGGGCCTGTCCCTCGACAAGGTCAACGTCAACGGCGGCGCCATCGCGCTCGGCCACCCGCTCGGCGCCACCGGCGCGATGATCCTCGGCACCCTCGTCGACGAACTGGAGCGCCAGGACAAGCGCTACGGCCTCGCCACGCTGTGCGTCGGCGGCGGCATGGGCGTGGCCACCGTCGTCGAACGCCTCTGAACCCGTCCTGCACCCCGAGCCCACCCCCGACACGGAAGTAGCGAACATGAGCGAGTCCACCACGATCCGCTGGGAGCAGGACGAGACCGGCGTCGTCACCCTGGTCCTCGACGACCCCGACCAGTCCGCCAACACCATGAACCAGGCCTTCAAGGACTCCATCGCGGCCGTCGCCGACCGCGCCGAGGCCGAGAAGGACTCCATCCGGGGCATCATCTTCACCTCCGCCAAGAAGACCTTCTTCGCGGGCGGCGACCTCAAGGACATGATCCGGCTGCGTCCCGAGGACGCGCAGCTCGCCTTCGACACCGGCACCGCCATCAAGGCCTCGCTGCGCCGCATCGAGACCCTCGGCAAGCCGGTCGTCGCCGCCATCAACGGCGCCGCCCTCGGCGGCGGGTACGAGATCTGCCTGGCCTCCCACCACCGCATCGCCCTCGACGCCCCCGGCTCGAAGATCGGCCTGCCGGAGGTCACCCTCGGCCTGCTCCCGGCCGGCGGCGGCGTCACCCGTACCGTGCGCCTGATGGGCATCGCCGACGCGCTGCTCAAGGTGCTGCTCCAGGGCACCCAGTACAACCCGCAGCGCGCCCTGGACAACGGCCTCGTCCACGAACTGGCCGCCACGCCCGAGGAGATGCTGGCCAAGGCCCGCGCCTTCATCGACGCGAACCCCGAGTCGAAGCAGCCCTGGGACGTCCCCGGCTACAAGATCCCCGGCGGTACGCCTTCCAATCCGCGGTTCGCCGCGAACCTCCCGGCGTTCCCCGCCAACCTGAAGAAGCAGCTCAACGGGGCTCCCTACCCGGCGCCGCGCAACATCCTCGCCTGCGCCGTCGAGGGCGCCCAGGTGGACTTCGACACGGCGCTGACCATCGAGGCCCGCTACTTCACCGAGCTGGTCACCGGGCAGACCGCCAAGAACATGATCCAGGCGTTCTTCTTCGACCTGCAGGCCGTCAACGCCGGCCGCAGCCGCCCCCGCGGCGTCGAGCCGCGCAAGGTCAGGAAGGTCGCCGTCCTCGGCGCCGGCATGATGGGCGCCGGCATCGCCTACTCCTGCGCCCGCGCGGGCATCGAGGTCGTGCTCAAGGACGTCACCCCCGAGGCCGCGGCCAAGGGCAAGGCGTACTCCGAGAAGCTGCTCGACAAGGCGCTCGCCAAGGGCCGTACGACCGAGGCCCGGCGCGCCGAGCTGCTCGCCCGGATCACCCCGACCGCGGACGCCGCCGACCTCGCGGGCTGCGACGCCGTGATCGAGGCGGTCTTCGAGGACACCGCGCTCAAGCACCGGGTGTTCCAGGAGGTCCAGGACGTGATCGCGCCGGACGCGCTGCTCTGCTCCAACACCTCCACGCTGCCCATCACCGGGCTCGCGGAAGGGGTGCGGCGCCCCGCCGACTTCATCGGCCTGCACTTCTTCTCGCCCGTCGACAAGATGCCGCTCGTGGAGATCATCAAGGGGGAGCGCACCGGCGACGAGGCCATCGCCCGCGCCTTCGACCTCGTACGGCAGATCAACAAGACGCCGATCGTGGTCAACGACTCGCGCGGCTTCTTCACCTCGCGCGTCATCGGCCAGTTCATCAACGAGGGCGTGGCCATGGTCGGCGAGGGCATCGAGCCGGCCTCGATCGAGCAGGCCGCGGCGCAGGCCGGCTACCCGGCGAAGGTGCTGTCCCTCATGGACGAGCTCACCCTGACCCTCCCGCGCAAGATCCGCAACGAGACCCGCAAGGCCGTCGAGGCCGAGGGCCGGGAGTGGACCGCCCACCCCGCCGACACGGTCATCGACCGGATGGTCGACGAGTTCGACCGTCCGGGGCGCAGCGGCGGGGCCGGTTTCTACGAGTACGACGAGGCGGGCAAGCGCGCCCGCATCTGGCCCGGCCTGCGCGAGCACTTCGCGAAGCCCGACGCCGGCATCCCCTTCGAGGACATGAAGGAGCGGATGCTCTTCTCCGAGGCGCTGGACACCGTCCGCTGCCTCGACGAGGGCGTCCTGACCTCGATCGCCGACGCCAACATCGGCTCCATCATGGGCATCGGCTTCCCGGCCTGGACCGGCGGGGTGATCCAGTACATCAACGGCTACGAGGGCGGCCTGCCGGGATTCGTGGCCCGGGCGCGTGAGCTGGCGGCCCAGTACGGCGAGCGGTTCACCCCGCCGGCCTCGCTGATCGAGAAGGCCGAGCGCGGGGAGACGTACGCCGACTAGTACGGCGACGCGGTGCCGGGTGCCGGGTGCCCGGTGCCCGGTGAGCGGGAAGGCCGGCCGGATCCCCTCCGGCCGGCCTTGCCGCTGCGCGGCGCCCGTTCAGGGCAGGGTCCAGAACTGCCGCGTGACGAGGTAGAAGACGACGACCCAGAACGCCATCGCCGCGGCGACGATGCCGAGCCCGACCGCGTTGGTGCGCGCCCGCGACTCGTCCGGTGAGGGCCGCAGCCACCTCCTGAGCAGCGGGTTCACGTAGTACGGCATCGTGATGAAGCTCATGATGAGGCTCGACAGCAGGTTGCCCACGAGCAGTCCGAGCCAGATCGGCCACTTCAGCGGCGACAGGGCGAGCGCCAGCAGCACGACGGTCGGGTACAGGCCGACCCACACCGCGATGGAGGTCTTGGCCTCCGAGGGCGGCGGCGCCTCCCTGCCGTTCTCCTCGAAGGCGAACCAGCTGCCGAACGAGTTGTCGATCGTGCGCAGCCTGAAGTCGTCGAACTTCTCCCCCTCGGCGAGGATCTGCCGCCGTTTCTCCGACGTCAGCCAGGCGTCGAGGTGTTCGGCGTTGTCGTAGCGGTAGAGGGTGGTCCATTCGTCCTGCAGGCCCTCGACGGGGCGGAAGATCTCGGTGCCGCGGAACCCCTCGAACCTGCTCTCCTCCTCGGTCATGCGGCGCTGCCAGTCGAGGAAGTCGTCGACGTGGTCGGGGCGGACGCGGTGGGTCACCACGACGGTCACGAGCGGGTCCGTCGGCTGCGTGCCGCCGCTGATCACCTGCTGGGTCCCGGGGCCGTCGAAGAGCTCCTCGCCGATGTCGAGGAACCGCTGCCGGGTGGCGCCGTTGATCCACGCCTGGAGGTGGGCGACCGAGTCGAAACGGAAGACGACCACCCAGTCGGGCTGCAGGTCGGTGGGCGGGGAGACCTCCGCGCCGAGGTGTCCGGGGTACCGGGCGGCGGCGGCGTTGACCTCCTCCTGCCACTTCTCGTACGCGCGCTCCATGCCCGGCCGGACCTTGCGGCCGATGATGACCGTGGCCGCCGCCTCCGCCGCCTCCGCCGCCTCGGCCGTCCGCGCGGGTCGTGCGGGCTTCGCGGGCCCCGAGGGCGTCATCGTCCCGGGCCCGTCCGTGCCGCCTGGCCCTCACCCAGCCGGCTGTAGATCCGCTCCGGAGTCAGGGGCAGCTCGCGGTAGCGGACACCGGTGGCGTCGCGGAGCGCGTTCGCCAGGGCCGGTGCCACCGGGTTGATGCAGCATTCCGCCATCCCCTTCGCCCGCATGGGCCCGACGGAGTCCGACGAGCCCACCAGCAGCACGTCGGTGCGGGGCACGTCGGCGTAGGTGGGGATCCGGTAGTTGCGGAGGTTCGGGTTGACCATGACACCGTCCGCGTCGACCCGGTGGTTCTCGGTCAGCGCGAAGCCGATGCCCTGGGCCACACCGCCGTCCACCTGTCCCCGGACCTGCTCCGGGTTGATGATCACGCCGGCGTCGGTGGCCTGGACGCTGTACAGGATGCGGATCTCGCCCGTCATCCGGTGGACGGCGACCCGGAAGCCCTGGGTGTTGGAGGTGACGCTGCGGGGCGAGCCGTAGGCCTTGCGGGCGGCGGTGAACCGGATGCCACGGGCCCGGGCCAGGGCGACCAGCCCGGCGAGCGGGACCCGCTCGTCCCCGCACATGACGTGGTCGTCGTCCATCGAGCACATCACGACGTGGACGCCCGTGTGCGCGGCGGCGAACTCCAGGATGCGGTCGCGCACCGCGTTGGCCGCCCGGAGCACCGCGTTGCCCGCCACGAACAGCCCGGCGCTCGCGAAGGCGCCGGTGTCGAATCCCGTGTGGGCGGTATCGGACTGCACCAGGCGGATCCGCGAGGGTGTCGTGCCCAGCTGGGCGGCCGCGATCTGCACGTGCGCGGTCGACGTGCCCTCGCCGAATTCGACGGTGCCGACGGCCACTTCGTACACGAGGTCGTCGCCGAGCGTGACCCAGGCCTCGGAGATGTGCTCCGTCGGGGGCGCGGTCTCGTGCATCGAACTCGCCACGCCGACCCCCACCATCCACCCGGGACCGGGGGACGGCTGATCGGCCGTACGGGCCAGCTCACCGGCCACGAGGTCGATGCACTTGGCGAGCCCGTCCTCGTTGAACGTCACGTCGTCGGGACCTTCGTGCATCGCGACGAGCGGATCACCGGGACGCACGATGGTGCGGCGTCGCAGTTCGAGCGGGTCCATGTGCAGGGCCAGGGCCAGCTCGTCCATCGCCGATTCCACGGCGAAGGCCGGCTGAGTCATCCCGTACCCGCGCAGCGCCCCGCTCGGGACGGTGTTGGTGTAGACGGAGTACGCGTCGTACTTCTTGTTGGGGCAGCGGTACATCATGACCGCGGCGCCGCCCGCGTAGAGCGTCTCGCCGCCGTGGTTGCCGTAGGCGCCCGTATTGGACACGTTGCGCACCTGGAACGCCGTGAGCGTGCCGTCCGCCTTGGCGCCGAGCTTGACCGTCAGCTTCATCGGGTGCCGTGGCGAAGCCGTGGTGAACTCCTCCTCGCGCGTGTACTCCAGGCACACGGGCCGCCCGGTGTCCAGGGCGGCGAGCGCGACGAGGTCCTCCGAGATGACCTCCTGCTTGCCGCCGAAACCGCCGCCGACGCGCTTGCAGAACACGCGCAGCTGGTCCGGGCGGAGCGCGAAGAGGTAGGAGAGTTTGACCTTCGCGATCGACGGCGACTGCGAACTGGTGCGGACGTTCAGCACCCCGTCCTCCATCCAGGCGATGGAGCCGTGGGTCTCCAGGTGCGCGTGCTGGACGCGCGGTGAGAAGTACGTGCCCTCGTGGACCACGTCGGCCGCGGCGAAGCCGGCGTCGACGTCGCCGATGTGCGAATGGATCTCCAGCAGCAGGTTGTGGACGGAGTCGCGCACGAAGGGGTCCTCCGAACCGTGCAGGCGGGGCGCGCCGTCGGCCATGGCCTCCTCGGGGTCGAAGACCGCGGGCAGCACCTCGTAGTCCACGGCCAGCCTCCGGCAGCCCTCCTCGGCCGCACCGACCGTGTCGGCGAGGACGACGGCGACGCGCTGGCCGACGAAGCGGACCGTGTCGTCGAGGATGTAGGTGTCGTCCGGGTCCACGAGGTGATCGGTGTGTATCGCCGTGGTGAAGCGCCTGCGGGGCACGTCCTCCCAGGTGTAGACGCGGTGCACGCCGGGGACCGCGAGCGCGGCGCTCTTGTCGACCGAGACGATCCGGGCGTGCGCGTGGGGCGAGTGCAGCACCTTCAGGTGCAGCATGCCCTCCATGCGGGTGTCCATCGTGAACTCGGCCCGGCCGGTCACCACCTCCTCGGCCGCCGGTGCGCCGACGCTGGTGCCCACGGCCTTTCCGGGGGCGGCCGACTGCACGCCGACGACGCCGTTCACGGCGTCCTCGATCGCCCGGTAGCCGGTGCAGCGGCAGAGGTTGCCCTTCAACGCCCTTGGCAGGTCCCTCTTCTGGTCCTCGGTGAACGTCGCAGCTGTCATGATCATCCCGGCGGTGCAGAAGCCGCACTGGAACCCGGGGGCGTCCCGGAACCGGCGCTGCACGGGATGCAGGTCGCCGGGGGAGCCGAGGCCCTCGATCGTGGTCACCTCCCGGCCCTCCGCGCGGAAGGCCGGGGTGATGCAGCTGTGCACCGGGACGCCGTCCAGCCACACCGTGCACGCACCGCAGTCGCCCGCGTCGCAGCCCTTCTTGACGCCGAAGTGGCCGAGGGCGCGCAGGAAGGTGCGCAGGCACTGGCCGGGGGCCGGCTCTTCGTCGAAGCTCCTGCCGTTCACGAGGTAGGTCATGGCGAACTCCCGGCCATGAGTTCGCCGCGGATCTCCTCGGCGAAGTGCCGTGTCAGGTGGCGACGGTGGTCGGGCGTCCCGTTGGGGTCGGCGAACCAGACGTCGGCGGGGACGGCGTCGATGCTCTCCTGCAGGGTCCCGGCATCGGGCATGGTGTCGAAGGCGAAGCGGACGGGCCGCGTGGTGCCTGCGGTGACGGTGAGCAGCAGATCGCTCGTTCCGGGGGTCTGCGTACCGATGAGGAACACGGTCGAACGGCCGAGCCGGGTGAGCGTGAAGCGGCGGTGCGCGGCGCGTTTGCGCAGGGCGTGCGCCGGGATCCGGATGCGGCGCAGCACGTCGCCGGGGGCGAGGACGTTGCGGTGGTCGCCGGTCACGAAGTGGAGGGAGTCCACGGTGCGCACGGACCCGTCGGCGGCCCACAGCTCGTACCCTGCCTCCAGCGCGACCGTCAGCGTGATCATCGGGCCGGCGGGCAGGGACATGCAGATGTTTCCGCCGACGGTGGCCGCGTTCCAGACCTTGAACGAGGACAGGAAGGCCTCGCAGGCCGTGGCGATCATGCCGCCCGCGAGCCAGTCGCGCGGTGGTACGAAGGCGTGCAGGTCGCGGATGGTGCACGTCGCGCCGATCTCCAGGCCCGCGCTGCTCGCTACGAGGGGCTCCCAGGGCAGCGCGGTGAGGTCGACCAGCCTGCGCAGCTCCGGCTGTTCGGCCGAGAACAGCCAGGTGCCGCCCGCGAGCCAGGCGTCTCCCGCCCGCCAGTCGGCGCCGGGGCGGTCGGAAGGCGGCCGCACGACTTCGGTGATGGTGTTGAGGTCCATGTCGGTGTCACCCGCCCGGTGCGCGCTGGGAGCGGTGCCACGCCGGGCGGCGGAATCGCCGATGGACCGTCGCGGCCGGGACCGCCCGATCGAGGAGGGATTGGCGGACGCGGGGATTCCTCTCCAGCGTACCCAGCACGACCAGGGCCCGCGCGGGCAAGGGGAGCCGTCGCCGGACCCCCGTCGTCCGTCACCGGTCCGCCGTCAGTCCTCGCCGGAGACGAACGCCGCCCGCAGTTCCTCCTTCAGCGACCGCTGGAAGGCGGTCACCAGCGCCTGCACCACCATCGGCTGCATGTGCGCGGACAGCGCCTTCATCGACTCCACCCGCTCCGGATCGCTCTCGCCCCGCGTGAACGGCCCCCACACCTCGTCCCGGAACAGCGCCGTCAGCTCGTGCGCCGCCGTCCGGGCGTGCTCCAGCAGCACCTTGCGCGCCACGAGGATCGTCTCGTGGGCGATCGGTACGTCGAGCAGCGCGACGCCGAGCCGCAGCAGCCCCACGTCCACCCGGAAGCCCTCCGGCGT
Source organism: Streptomyces sp. NPDC006326 (assembly GCF_040612915.1). Classification (NCBI taxonomy): domain Bacteria; kingdom Bacillati; phylum Actinomycetota; class Actinomycetes; order Kitasatosporales; family Streptomycetaceae; genus Streptomyces; species Streptomyces sp. NPDC006326. Next base: position 18,928 of record NZ_JBEXRC010000072.1, read on the forward strand.
CGGGGCCACCACGTTCATCGCCGTCAGCCGCCGCAGATCGCCGTCCGTCAGCGTCCGCCCCGCCCGCTTCTCCAGCTCCTCCCGGGAGGACTCCAGCGCCGAGTCGGGGGCCCATGTGGCCACCAGCGCCCGGTGGATCGCCAGGTCGTGGGCGCTCAGGTCGTCCGGGAGCGCGTCCAGGTAGCGCTGGATGGCCGACAGCGTCATGCCCTGGTGCTGCAGTTCCTCGATCAGCGCGAGCCGCGAGACGTGCTCGGGGCCGTAGTGGCCCACCCGACGGGGCCCGATCACGGGAGGGGGCAAAAGGCCGCGGGTGCTGTAGAACCGTACGGTGCGGACGGTCACACCCGCCCGGGCGGCGAGCTCGTCGACGGTGAGCGCGGGCCCGGGTGCCTGGGTGGTCATGGTCTCCGCCTCGCTCTCTGCTGCGCACGCTTTTCAGTCGTCCAGCCTCGGTACAGCTTCAACAGTATTGCTGTCGCACCAACGATGTGAAACGGCCAGGAGCTGCCCATGACCACGAACCTGCGACTGCCCGGACCCGCCGGAGAACTCACCCTCCCCGCCCTGCTCGCCCGCAACGCCGCCGAACACGGCGGTCTGCCCGCCCTCTCGTGGCGTACGGGCGAAACCGAATGGACGACGCTGACCTGGTCGGAAGTCCGCCGCACGGTGGCCGTCCTCGCCTCCGGGTACGCCGCGCTCGGCGTCGAACGCGGCGAACACGTCCTGATCATGATGGGCAACCGCCCCGAGCACTGGCTCAGCGACCTCGCCCTTGTCCACCTCGGCGCCGTCCCCGTCACCGTGTACGGGACCTCCGCGCCGGAGCAGATCGCCCACATCGCCCGCCACAGCCGGGCCCGGTTCGCCCTCGTCGAAGGCGCCCGCGAACTGGTCCGGTGGGAACCGCTGCTCGCCGACGCCACCGTGCCGCTGGAGCGGCTCGTCGTGGCCGAGGCCGACAGCCTGGCCGGCGGCAGTCCCCACGGCACGTACGGCTCCCTGTACGCGAGCGGCGCCCGGCTGCACCGCGCCGACGCCTTCGAGAAGGCGTGGCGGGAGACCCGCCCCGAGGACCCGCTCACCGTCGTCTACACCTCGGGCACGACCGGCGACCCCAAGGGCGTCCGGCTCACCCACCGCAACATCCTGCTCCAGTCCGTGCGCCTCGACCGGCGGGTGGAACTGCCCGAGCACGCCGAGCACATCTGCTACCTGCCGTTCGCGCACATCGCGGAGCGGATCCTCGGCATCTACCTGCCGCTGCTGCGGGCCGCGCACGTACGCCTCGTCGCCGACCCGGCCGCCGTGGCGCTCGCCGTCCGCGAGCTGCGTCCGGTGCAGTTCTTCGGCGTACCCCGGGTGTGGGAGAAACTCGCCGCGTCCGTCCGCGCGGTGCTGTCCCGGCTCCCGGCCGGCCAGCGGGAGGCCATCGAGGCCGCGAACGACGTCGCCCGCGCCCGCGCCGGCCACCGGGAGCGCGGCGAGGCGGTTCCGGCCGCGCTCGAAGCCTCGTACGCGGAGGCCAAGGAGCGGGTGCTGGACCCGCTGCTGGGCCGGGCGGGGCTGGACCGGCTGCTGTGGACGGCCAGCGCCACCGCACCGATGCCGATCGACGTGGTCCGGTTCTGGGCGGGCTGGGGGATCACCATCATGGACGCCTGGGGGCTCACCGAGACCTCCGGCGTGTGCACCGTCAACAGCCCGGACGGCTTCCGGCTGGGCTCGGTCGGACGCCCGATCGAGGGGCTGGAACTGCGGCTCGCCGAGGACGGGGAGATCCTCGCGCGGGGCGAGACCGTCTTCGCGGGCTACCTGCGCCCGGACGGCTCGGTGGAGCGCGCGCACGACGCCGAGGGCTGGTTCGCCACCGGGGACGTCGGCCGCATCGACGAGGACGGCTTCCTCTGGCTCACCGACCGCAAGAAGGAGCTGATCATCACCTCGACCGGGAAGAACGTCTCGCCGGCCCTGGTGGAGAACACCGTCAAGGAGCACCCGCTGATCGGCCAGGCCCTGGTGCACGGCGACGGCCGCTCCTACCTGGTCGCCCTGCTGGTCCTGGACCCGGAGATGGCTCCCGCCTGGGCCGCCGCGCGGGGCATCGAGGCCGGCTCACCGGCCCTGCTCGCCCGCCACCCGGCCGTCCGGGAGGAGGTCGCCCGCGCCGTCGAGGCCGCGAACGCCCGCCTCAACCGCACCGAGCAGATCAAGCGGTACCGGCTGCTGGCCGAGGAATGGGGCCCGGAGTCCGGGGAGTTGACGCCCTCGCTCAAGCTGCGCCGCCGCATCGTGCGGGAGAAGTACGGTGCGCTGATCGACGCCCTGTACGCCGAGCCGCACGCGGCGGACTGACCCCGCCCGGGACCGCGTGCAGGAGCCGCCGCACCCGGCGGGCGGACCGGGTGCGGCGGGGGCCGGAGGCTACCTGCCGATCAGCGGGTAGTGGTCCGAGAGGTTGGAGTAGGTGTAGGACGTGCCCCAGCTGGAGACCGTCCAGGGCGCCGACTCCTCCTTGACCACGTTGTTCTCCCAGCCCGCGGGGCGGGCGTTGCCCTTGCGGTAGAGGACGTAGTCCAGGTCCTCGCGCGGGTCGCTCGGGTAGCGGTAGTGGGCGATCGAGTTCAGCGCGGTGTCGAAGGAGTACGGGTGGCCCGTGCGCGTGTCCGCGTCGGCGAGGTCGGCGTTGGCGAGCATCGAGGCGAACTCGGGGCTGCGCGAGTCGACGTTCATGTCCCCCGCGACGATGACCTGTTCGCCGGCCGGGATGTTCTTGCCGTCCAGGAAGGCGTCGATCGCCCGGAACTGGCGGGCGCGCATGTCGGCCGCCTCGCCCGCGGCGCAGCCCGAGTCGGTGGACTGGGCGTGGGTGCCCACCACGTGGACCCTGGTGCCGTTCACGTTCAGCACCACATAGGCGAAGCCCTTGTTGGACCACCAGTCGGCGCCGCAGGCGTCCTTGTAGACGACCTGCTCCTTGCGCAGGATCGGCCACTTGCTGAGCACCGTGACGCCGCCGTCCTCCGGGGTGGTGGAGGAGTAGGCACCGCCCGTGGCGTCCCAGCCGCTCTTGCTGCGGCCGACGACCGGGGTCTGGTACGGGTACCGGGCCGAGGCGTTGGCCTTCAGGGCGTCCGAGGCCCCGTTGTCGAAGGCCTCCTGGAGCACGACCACGTCGTGCCCCTGGAAGAAGGAGGCCCTGGGTATCTCCGAAGCCCGGTGGTCCTGACCCCAGTTGGGGTAGAGGTTCTTGCTCATCAGGAACGTGTTGTACGTCAGGACGCTGAGCCGGGGAGCCGTGGCACTCTCCGAGGCGGTGGCGGCCGGGGCGCCGGCGAGGGTCAGCGCTGCGGCGGCCGTCGCCGCGACGGCCGCGACGGCGGCGCGGCGACCGGTGTGCTTGCTGTGCAGCATGAGGTCTCCATCATTCCTGCGGGGGAGATCGACCCCGTCATCCAAGCAGCCGCGGTTACCTCTGGGTAACACCCGTGACAAGACTTTCTGTCCGGGGCGCGGCGCTTGGGCGCTCGCATACTTGAACCATGAGGAAGACAGAGCTCCCCACCCCCGGACCGGGCCCCGGCCCCCGCACCGCGGCCGCGCGCGAGCCCGAGCCGCCGCCGGCCGGCGGGGTGCTGTGGACCATCTCCGGCGACGTCCGGGCGCTGCTGATGCTGCCCGCCGCCTTCACGATGCAGGTCGCCCATCCCGCCATCGGCGCCGGGGTCGACGCGTACTCGGTCTTCCGCACCGACCCCTGGGGGCGCGGTGAGCGCTCGCTGCGCTCCGTGCAGCTGTGGGTCTACGGCGGGCCCGAAGCCGCCGCCGAAGGGCGCAGGGTGCGCCGGCTGCACAAGGACATCCAGGGCGTCGACACCCGGGGGCGGCGCTACCACTCCCTCGACCCCGCCTGCTACGCCTGGGTGCACGCCACCGGCTTCCCGGTCTACCTCCACGCCGGGCGCTACCTGCTGCGCCGCTTCACCCCCGCCCAGGAGCGGCAGCTCTACCGGGAGTGGCTCCAGGTGGGCCGGATCCTCGGCCTGCGCGACCGGGACATGCCGCAGAGCATCGAGGAGTACTGGCCGTACTACCGCCGGATGCTCGCCGAGGAGATCGAGCCCACCAAGGTCGCCCGGGAACTGGTCGCCACCGACGTGCCGCTGCCGCGGCCCGAGGGCGGCTCCCTGCCGGTGCGGCTGCTGCTGCGGCTCACCTGGCCGGTGCTGCGCAGGGCGTTCCTGCGGCTGCGGGCCTTCGTCACCGTCGGCTACATGCCGCCCGACGCGCGCGCCGCCATCGGGCTGGAGTGGACCCCGGCCCAGGAGCGCAGGCTCCGGCGGTTCAGCACGGCCGTACGGCTCCTGGTGCCGCTGCTGCCGGAGCGGCTGCGGTACCTGCCGCTCGCGCGCGAGGCGCGGGCGCGGTGGCGCCGGCGGGCCCCCGCCCACACGCCCGGCCGGGCCACGCGACGTCCGCGACGCTGGTGCAGGCCGCC
>NZ_JBEXRC010000073.1:0-23361 GCF_040612915.1 Streptomyces sp. NPDC006326
ATGTCGGCCGTCTCGACGACATCGTCGAGGGTGGCCACCTGGTAGCCGTCCATGGCGGCCTGGAGGGCGCAGATCGGGTCGATCTCGGTGACGATCACCCGCGCGCCCTGGCCCCGGAGGGACTCGGCGCAGCCCTTGCCGACGTCGCCGTAGCCGAACACGACCGCGACCTTGCCGCCGATCAGGACGTCCGTGGCACGGTTGATCCCGTCGATCAGCGAGTGCCGGCAGCCGTACTTGTTGTCGAACTTCGACTTCGTCACCGCGTCGTTCACATTGATCGCCGGGAACAGCAGCGTGCCCTCGGCCATCATCTCGTAGAGGCGGTGGACGCCGGTGGTGGTCTCCTCGGTGACACCGCGGATCTCGGACGCGAGCTGCGTCCACTTCTGCGGGGTCTCGCCGAGGGTGCGGTTCAGCAGGGTGAGGATGTGGCCGTACTCCTCGGAGTCCGCCGTGGAGGGGTCCGGGGCGGAGCCGGCCTTCTCGAACTCGACGCCCTTGTGGACGAGGAGGGTGGCGTCACCACCGTCGTCGAGGATCATGTTCGGGCCGCCGGTGGGGGTGTTCGGCCAGGTCAGCGCCTGCTCCGTGCACCACCAGTACTCCTCCAGCGTCTCGCCCTTCCAGGCGAAGACCGGGACGCCCTGCGGGTCCTCCGGGGTGCCGTTCGGGCCGACGGCGATGGCGGCGGCCGCGTGGTCCTGGGTGGAGAAGATGTTGCAGGAGGCCCAGCGGACCTCGGCGCCGAGGGCGACCAGGGTCTCGATGAGGACGGCGGTCTGCACGGTCATGTGCAGGGAGCCGGTGATGCGGGCGCCGGCCAGCGGCTGCGCGGCGGCGTACTCCTTGCGGATCGACATCAGGCCCGGCATCTCGTGCTCGGCCAGGGTGATCTCCTTGCGGCCGAAGGCGGCAAGGGAAAGGTCTGCGACCTTGAAGTCCATGGGTGCTGCTCCTCATGGTTCGAGAGGGTGGGTACGGCTGAGCCGTGCGCCGACCGACCGTGGGACGGCGGTGCACCGAGCACAGTCCGTCGGGGGCCCTCTCTCCCCTCGGCCGGTCGCAAGGACCCGCCCGACCGCCATCAGCAGCGACGCCTGACACTGATGTCGAATCTACACCGAGCGGCGGAGCGTTCCCCAGTCGAAGGGTGAACCTGTCGCGGTTCGGGAGGCGGCGCAGAGAGGGGCGGGACCGATGGAACGCAGGCCGGGCCGGAGACTCGGGATCTGGGCGGTGGTGCTGCTGGTGCTGGGCGGGGTGGTGGCCCTCGGGGTGACGGTGACGGCAGCCGTCCTGGTCGGGGACGGGTACATGGCCCGCTCCATCCCGAGCGATTCGATGGACCCGACGTACCCGCGCGGGGACACGGCCTACTTCACGGTCGGCGCGGGGAAGGGGGTGCAGCGCGGGGACATCGCCCTCATCTCCGCTCCGAGCTGGGTTCCGGAGGGGGACATCGTGAAGCGGGTGGTGGCCCTCGGCGGTGACCGGATCTCGTACCGGGTCGGGGATCCCGCGCTGATGCTCAACGGGGTGCCGCTCACCGAGCCGTACCTGAAGGACCCGGCCACTCCGGCGACGGCGTCCTTCGACGTGGCCGTGCCCGAGGGGCGGATGTTCGTGATGGGCGACAACCGCGGCAATTCGTACGACTCGCACCTGCGGATCTCCGACCACAACGGGACCTTGCCGGTTTCGGCGGTGCGGGGCAGGGCCGTCGCTGCGCCGGTGGGCTTCCTGGCGGCCGGCGCGGTGGGCTTGGCGGGGATCCTGGCGTTCCTCGTCGGCGGCGGGCTCGGGATCGCTGCGCTCGTGGTGCGGCGGAGGGCGCGGCGGGCGCAGGGCGCCGTGCCGCAGCCGGTGTGGCCGGTCGCCTGAGGCCTGCCGTGTCCGACCCCCTGGCCCCGCGCGCAAGGCCTCGCGGGGGTGCGCGGGCCCCCGCCGTCGGCGGGGGACCGCGCGGATGCGGCAGGGGTCAGCCCCGGGCGGCCTGCTGGGCGTTGTAGATGTCGGGCTCCAGGTAGATCACGCGGGCGATCGGGACGGCCTCGCGGATGCGGGCCTCGGCGGCGTCGATGGCGCGCGCCACCTCGGCCGCCGTGTCGTCGTGCTGGACGGCGATCTTCGCGGCGACCAGGAGCTCCTCGGGGCCGAGGTGCAGGGTGCGCATGTGGATGACGCGGGTGACGGTGTGTCCGTCGACGGCCGCGGCCTTGATCTTCTCGATCTCCGCGGTGCCGGCGGCCTCGCCCAGCAGCAGGGACTTGGTCTCGGCGGCCAGGACGACCGCGATCAGGATGAGCAGCACGCCGATGCACAGGGTGCCGATGCCGTCCCAGACGCCGTTGCCGGTGGCCAGGGCCAGACCGACGCCGCCGAGGGCCAGGACCAGGCCGACGAGGGCTCCGAAGTCCTCCAGCAGGACCACGGGGAGCTCGGGGGCCTTGGCGCGCCGGATGAAGTCGCTCCAGGACAGCGCGCCCCGGATCTCGTTCGACTCCTTGATGGCCGTACGGAAGGAGAAGCCCTCCGCGATGATCGCGAAGACGAGGACGCCGATCGGCCAGTACCAGGCCTCGACGGGGTGGGGGTGCTTGATCTTCTCGTAGCCCTCGTAGACGGCGAACATGCCGCCGACCGAGAAGAGCACGATGGAGACGAGGAAGGCGTAGATGTAGCGCTCGCGCCCGTACCCGAAGGGGTGTTGGGGGGTGGCCTCGCGCTGGGCCTTCTTCCCGCCGAGCAGCAGCAGTCCCTGGTTCCCGGAGTCGGCCAGCGAGTGGACGCTTTCCGCGAGCATCGACGAGGAGCCGCTGAAGACGAAGGCCACGAATTTGGCTGCGGCGATGGCGAGGTTGGCGGCGAGTGCCGCGACGATCGCCCTGGTACCGCCCGACGCGCTCATGGGTGCTGGATGTCCCTTCCTCGGTGCGGCGGCCCTGGCCGGGGCGCCGCGCTACGGCCGCACATTGTTGCAGCCGACGGCGCGGACGCCGGTACGGACGGGGTGTCAGACGAGGACCGTGGCACGGAAAACCGTGCCGGTTCCGGACAATACGACCTTTTCACCGGCCGGTACGAAGACGGACTCGCCGGGCCCCAGGGTCACTTCGCCGGCCTTCGGGCGGCCCGCCGTGCAGAGCAGGATCTGCGGGGTGGTGTCCGGGAGGGTGTGCGGGGCGGCGCCGGGGGCGAGGACGAAGCGGGAGAGCCGGAACTCGTCGATGGGGGTCTCGTAGACCTCCTCGATGTCGCCCTCGGGGCGCAGCAGGGCCGGGTCGCCGGTCTCGAACCGGATGATTTTCAGCAGTTCGGGCACGTCCACGTGCTTGGGCGTCAGGCCGGCGCGCAGGACGTTGTCGGAGTTGGCGAGCAGTTCGACGCCGAGCCCGTCGAGGTAGGCGTGCGGGACGCCCGCGCCGAGGAACATGGCCTCGCCGGGCTGGAGTCGTACGTGGTTGAGCAGCATCGCCGCGATCACGCCCGGGTCGCCGGGGAAGTGGTGGACGAGCGAGGCGTACGGGGCGTACGGGCCGCCGAGGCGTACGACGGCGGCCCCGGCCTCGGCGACCGTACGGGCCATCTCGGCGCGGTCCGCGGCCAGTACGGCGGTGAACATCTCGCGCAGGGCCGCGTCCTCGGGGTGGGCGTGGAGCAGGTCCACGTACGGCTTGAGGGAGTTGACCTCCAGCCCGGCCAGCAGCTCGGCGCTCTCCAGGGGCGGACGGAACCCGCACAGTCCCTCGAAAGGGGTCAGCGCGCAGAGCATCTCGGGCTTGTGGTGGGGGTCCTTGTAGTTGCGGTGGCCGGCGTCCAGGGGGATGCCGCGCCGCTCCTCCTCGGCGTGGCCGGCCTCGGCCTGGGCGCGGTCGGGGTGGACCTGGAGGGAGAGCGGGGCGCCGGCGGCGAGGATCTTGAGGAGGAAGGGCAGGCGGGGCCCGAACTTGGCGACGGTGGCCGCGCCGAGCTCGCCCTCCGGGTCGGCGGCGATCACCTCGGCGAGGGTGGTCTCGCCTGCGCCGCGGTCGAGGCGGGAGGGGGCGCCGGGGTGCGCGCCCATCCACAGCTCGGCCTGGGGCTCCCCCGTGGGCTCGACGCCCATGAGGTGCGGGAGCGCGGTGGTGGATCCCCAGGCGTAGGGGCGGATCGTGTTCGTCAGGCGGTCCATCTTCGTCCGTCTTCCTGGATGAAGGGCCGGCACGGTCGTGTGCTCAGCCGTGTCCCCTGGTCGCCAGGGCCAGGTAGGCGGTGGCGAAGTCCGTGACGGCGAGGAGTTCGGCGAGCTGCTCCAGCTCGCTGCCCTCCTCGGGTTCCAGCTCGCTGACGGCCGTGTCGTGGCTGAGGGCGAGTTCGCGTGCGGCCGGGGCGGCGCTGAGGCCTCCCGCGGGCCGGTCGCGCAGCAGGACGATGCGGGCGCGCAGGGCCTGGGGCTCCTCGACCCGGTCACGGAAGAAGTCTTCGGGGTCGGCCCCGGCGGCGAGGTCGCCGGCGAGCAGGACCCCGTGGGCGGGCAGCGCCTCGGGCAGTTCGTGGGCCAGCGCGGGGCGGCCGGCGAGCTCGGCGAGGGTGGCGGCGAACCGGCGGCCGGCGGGTCCCGCGCCGGTGCCCTCGCTCCAGATGAGCGGGAGGGAGTCGGCGAGCTCGGCGGCGAGGGTCTTGGCCGGGTTGGAGTAGGTGGCGATGGCCGGGCCGCAGCGTTCGGCGGTCCGGTCGAGCCGGTCGGCGACGCGCTGGAGGGTGTCGGGGGCCGCGGCGATCAGGCCGACCTTGTCGAGGAGCAGCAGCAGCGGCGTCAGCAGGGCCCACAGTGCGCCGGGCCCGGCCGCTGCGGACTCGTCGTACTCCTGGTACGGGGCCTTGGCCATCGGTACCAGGAGCCCGTGCGCGCCGTCCACGGCCTCGCTGAGCGGCGAGCGCTCGGGGGCGACGGCGACGACGGTGCAGCCGCGCCGGTAGGCCTGTTCGGCGAGGGCGGCGAGGCTGGGCTCGGTGCCGTCGGTGGTGGCGATGAGCAGCAGGTCGACGGGGCCGGCCCAGCCGGGCAGCGTCCAGCGCATGGCGCCCGGGGCGGCCGCCACTCCGGTGGGCGCGAGGCGGTGGACGGGTGCGGACGCGCCGGCGAGGGCGCCGAGCAGGTCGGCCACGCAGCCCGCGGCGGTGCCGGGGCCCGCGATCAGCACGGCCCGGGGACGGCCGTCGGGCCGCAGGTCGGCGAGGCCCGCCTCGGTCGCGTGCCGGGCGGCGGTGCGGACTCTGGCCCCGGCCTCGGCGGCGCCGCGCAGCAGACCTCGGCGGTCGGCGCGGGCGAGGTCGTCCGGTGCGTCGAGGAGCGACTCGTCGAGCATTGCGGCCTCCGGCGGTGGTGAGGGACCCAGGGTTGCGGAATCGGTCTCAGCGTCTGCGGCGGGGGGCTCAGGCGGGGCGGCGGGCCTCGTCGACCAGGAGGACCGGGATGCCGTCGCGCACCGGGTACGCGAGGCCGCAGTCCCGGCCGGTGCAGATCAGCTCGGGGGCCGTCTCGTCGGCCGACTTGTCCTCAAGGGGCGAGTGGCAGGCGGGGCAGGCGAGGATCTCCAGAAGGCCGGCTTCGAGCGGCATGGGGCGCTTCCCTTCGAACATGCGGATTGGGCGAGGTCAGCGTACCGCCGAGTCACCTGGGCTGCGGCCCGAAGGCGTCGGGCGCGGGCCCGGTGCGGCGCCGGGCGGGTGACACGGTCGGCGTCTTCCCGCCCGGCGGGCGCGTCAAGCGCGGACGAGGGCGAGGACCTCGTCGCGGACCTTCACGAGCTGCGCGGCGTCGCGCGCCTCGACGTTCAGGCGCAGCAGCGGCTCGGTGTTGGAGGCGCGCAGGTTGAACCACCAGTCGGCGGTGGTGGCGGTGAGGCCGTCCAGCTCGTCGAGGGTGACCCCGTCCCGCGGGCCGTAGGCGGCCTTGACGGCGGCGAGGCGGTCGGCCTGGTCGGCGACGGTGGAGTTGATCTCGCCCGAGCCGGCGTAGCGGTCGTAGGAGGCGACCAGGTCGGAGAGGGCGCCGTCCTGGCCGCCGAGAGCCGCGAGGACGTGGAGCGCGGCGAGCATGCCGGTGTCGGCGTTCCAGAAGTCCTTGAAGTAGTAGTGCGCCGAGTGCTCGCCGCCGAAGATCGCGCCGGTCTTCGCCATCTCCTCCTTGATGAAGGAGTGGCCTACGCGGGTGCGCACCGGGGTGCCGCCGTGCTCGCGGACGACCTCGGGCACGGACCAGGAGGTGATCAGGTTGTGGATCACGGTGCCGGTGCCGCCGTTGCGGGCCAGCTCGCGGGCCGCGACGAGGGCGGTCACGGCGGACGGGGAGACGCCCTCGCCGCGCTCGTCGACGACGAAGCAGCGGTCGGCGTCCCCGTCGAAGGCGAGGCCGAGGTCGGCGCCCTCGGCCTTCACACGGGCCTGGAGGTCGACGAGGTTCTTCGGGTCGAGCGGGTTGGCCTCGTGGTTGGGGAAGGTCCCGTCGAGTTCGAAGTACATCGGTACGAGCTCCAGGGGCAGGCCCTCGAACACGGTGGGGACGGTGTGGCCGCCCATGCCGTTGCCCGCGTCCACGACCACCTTGAGCGGGCGGATGGAGCCGAGGTCCACCAGGGACTTCAGGTGCGCGGCGTACCCGGCGAGGGTGTCCTGTTCGGTGACGGTGCCGGGGACGGTGCCGGCCGCGGGGGCGGGGGCGCCTTCCTCGGACCACTTCTCGACGAGCTCGCGGATCGCGGACAGGCCGGTGTCCTGGCCGACCGGGGCGGCGCCCGCGCGGCAGAGCTTGATGCCGTTGTACCGAGCCGGGTTGTGCGAGGCGGTGAACATGGCGCCGGGCAGGTCCAGCGTCCCGGACGCGTAGTACAGCTGGTCGGTGGAGCACAGGCCGATCAGCGTGACGTCCACGCCGCGGGCGGCGGCGCCGCGTGCGAAGGCTGCGGACAGGGCGGGCGAGGAGGGCCGCATGTCGTGGCCGACGACGATCGCGGTGGCGGCGGTGATCTCGACGAAGGCGGCGCCGAACAGCTCGGCCAGCGACTCGTCCCACTCGTCGGGTACGACACCACGTACGTCGTACGCCTTGACGATGTTCGAAAGATCTGCGGCCACTGCCTGCCCCTCCTGCGGTCCGTGCGGTGGGGCCAACCTACCGTGCACGCACCGCGGCCCTTCAGGCGATCCGTCTGTCAGGAGTCCGGCGAACGCAGGACGCGCAGGTGTCCGCGGCGCGTCTCCCCGGGGGCGCCGCCTCCCGGGCCGGCGCCGCCGGCCTCGGCGGCCCGGTCGTGCGGGCGGGCGGCCTCGCGGACGGCGTTGGCCAGTGCTTCGAGGTCGTCGCCGCTGGGGCGGGAGGGGGCGGAGCCGTCGGTGAGGCGTACGACGTCCCAGCCGCGCGGGGCGGTCAGGCGCTCGGAGTGCTCGGCGCACAGGTCGTAGCAGTGGGGTTCCGCGTAGGTGGCGAGCGGGCCGAGGACTGCGGTCGAATCGGCGTAGACGTACGTCAGTGTCGCGACGGCAGGGCGGCCGCACGCGGTGCGCGAACAGCGACGTACAAGGCTCACGACGTTGGACGGTACCGCACTCTTGACCGGGCCGCGACGACTCTCCCCCCGCTCACTCCCCCGTGTCGTGCCCGCGGTGGGGCGCGCAGGTCCGCGAACACCCGGGCGCGGGCGGTCCTGCGGGCTACCCTGCGGGGGTGACGGACGCCGCCAACCCCCTGCCTCCCGGTCCTCCCGGCCCCACCGGCCCCGCCGGCCCGGCGGGGCCCGCGCACCCTGACGGGCTCCCCGCCGGACCCCCCGCCGAGCCGCGCACGCGCCGGCGCGACCGGCACGGCCGGGGGATGCGCGGGCCGGTGGCCCCGCCGCAGGTGCCGCTGTCGGCGAGCCGGGCGGAGCTGTTCGGCGACCTCGTGCGCGACTCGGTGGAGCGGCTGGAGCGGCGCTGGCCGCAGCTGGCGGAGGTGGAGTTCATCGTCGCCGACGTGCCGGGGCCGCCGGGCGGTCCGGACGCGGGATGGAACGACGAGGCGGTGCCGCTGGGGGCCCTGTCGGAGGCGGCGGGACCGGGGCGGCCGGCCCGCATCGTGGTGTACCGGCGGCCGGTGGAGATCCGGTCGAAGACGCGGGACGAGCGGGCGCTGCTCGTGCACGAGATCGTGGTGGAGCAGGTCGCGGAGCTGCTGGGGCTGTCTCCGGAGACGGTGGACCCCCGCTACGGCCAGGACTGAGGTCCGGGCCGTAGCGGGGGTGCCGGGGGCCGGGCCGGGCTACTGCGTCAGGACCGTGAGGTCCTGGGCGGCCTTGGGGACCGAGACCATCGCGTGGTCGTCGGACAGCGGCTGGACCGTGAACATCGGGATGCCCTCGTGCGGCAGCGTGAGAGTGCGGGCCGCGTACAGGGGGCCGCCGGAGACCGTTTCGACGGTGAGCGCGTACACGCCCTTGGCCCCGGCCGGGGCCAGGGACAGCACCTGGGTCGTCCCCGCCTTGACGGTGAGTTCCTTGACCGCCGCCTCACCGGCTTCCGTGGCCGCCGAAGCCGTCACCTTCACCTTTGCGTCGGATCCGCCGGCCGCCGTGAGCGACAGCACCGTCGCGTTCTCGTCGGCCCGGTTGTCGGCGACCGTCGCGCGGGTGCCGACCGGCCCCGTCGCGGGGACGAAGCCGAGTTCCTGCTTGGCGCCGCTGCCGCGGACCACGCGGACGGCGGCCACCGCCGGTACGGCCTTCTTGCCGGCCGCGGGGGCCAGCAGCAGCGAGCCGGGCTCGCCGCGCGTGACGTCCTTGAGGTCCAGGCTCGCCGTCATGCCCGCCTTGACGTGAAGCTGTTCGTTGCCGGCCGGGGTGATCGAGCCGTTCGGCCCGGCCAGCCGGATGGCCAGGTCCGCGTCCTCCTCACCGGGCACGAAGGCGACCAGCCGTACGGAGGTGGCGTCCGCCGGGATCCCGGGCAGCACCAGGGAGCCCGCCGGGTCCACGGAGGCCGGCAGCCAGTCGGCGCCGACCCCCTCCTCGCCGACCTGCACCGAGGCGCCGACGCGGCCCGCGCGGGTCGTCACGTGCGCGGTGAGGTCGGCCGCCTGGGCTCCGGGGGCCAGGGAGGCCAGCGAGACGGACTTGCTGGACTTGGGGTCGATCCGGATGTTCTCGCTGGTGCCGGGCTCGGTCTTGACCACCCCGTCCGGGCCGAACATCTTGATGTCGATCACGGCCGCGGTGTCGTCCGGGTTGGTGAGGTGCACGTAGTCCTCGCGGCCCTTGGCGGTGCTCGCCCCGGGGAACCAGAAGTCGGTGCCGGGCGCGGTGCAGCCCAGGCCGAGCACGCCGCGCGCCCGCCCGACGGAGACCTTGGTGGTCTGCTGGGCGGTCCAGCCGGGCGCGAGGATCCCGTCGGCGGTGCCGGTCAGCGCGGGCGCCTCGGCGCCGGAGGCGGCGGCCCCGGCCGGCTTGCCGCGTTCCTTGAGCTCCAGGACGGGCTTGGCCTCCTTGGTCGCGCCGAGCAGCCGGGCGGTTCCCTTGCCGCCCGCGCCCGCCGCGCCGGGGGTGATCGAGGTGTAGGTGGTCTCCGCGATGTCCGAGGAGCTGGGCGCCGGGCACACCAGCGCGGACCGCTCCACCGGCATCCGGGCCGCCGCGGCCGTCGCGGCCTCGGCGGCGGGCGCGGCCGGTGCGGTGAGGTGGGCGATGCCGGTGACGGCGGCCAGGGCCGCGGCCACCGCCGCCAGCGTCAGGGGTGCGCGCTTCACTGCTGGTGGCTCCCGTCCGGACGCGGGTCGTGCTGTCCGTAGGTGTCGTACGAGTACGGGTACGGGTACTGCTGCCCGGGCTGACCGGGCTGCCCGGGCTGACCGGGCTGCCCGGGCTGCCCGTACGGCTGCTGCGGGTCCTGGTCGTGCTGCGGGTACGGGTACTGCTCCGGGACGGTGTACGGCTGCTGCTGCGGCTGTTCCCAGCCGTAGCCCTGCTCTTCGTACGAGGGGTACGCGTACGTCTCCTCGCCGTACGCCGGCTGCGCCGGGATCTGCGCGTACGGGTCGGCGACGGCGCCCTCCGGCTCGGCCGCGGCGGCTGCGGCCTGCGCGGACCCGGCCTCCGCGCGGAGCCTGCGGGCGCGGCGGCCCTCTCCGGCGGCCTCGCCCGGGGCGGCCGGCCGCTCGGCGGCGGCCTCGGCCTCCTCCTCCGGCAGGTCGTCGTCGAGCCGGGTCCGGCGGCCCGGCAGGGCCATCACCAGGAGCACCAGCGCGAGCAGGCCTTGTGTCCAGTGCCACGCGGTCCGGGTGAGGGCGTCCTCGTGGACCAGGTCGAGGCGGCCTCCGGCGGCGGGCAGTTCGAAGCCCTGCGCCCAGCCGTCCAGCGTCTTGGGCTTGAGGGGCTTGCCGTCGAGGGTGGCCTGCCAGCCGGGGGCGGCGCGGTCGGCGATGCGCAGCACCCGGCCCGCCTCGCCCGCCGGGATCTTGGTGTGGGCCTCGACGGGGCCGGAGGCGACTGGGATGGGGGCCTCGCCGGGCTTGCCGGAGACGATGGCGGCGCGGACGACCTGGCGGTCCACCCGCCACAGGGCGCTGCCGTCGAGCTGGCTCATCCGGCTGAGGCCGGGGGTGGCGTCGAGGACCCGGTGCATCTGCTGCGGGGCGCCGTCGCGGACCAGGATGTAGCGGATGGCGAAGCCGCTGAGCTGGTCGCTCTGGTCGGCTCCGGATCCGGCGACGAGGCTGGACACCACCTTGTCGAGCTGCGGGCTGCTGCCCGTCTCGGCGGCGAGTTCGGCGTCGCCGAGGCGGCCGCCGGAGCCGCGGACCAGGGTGTAGGAGACGGCGGCGGGCGAGGTGGCGCCGAGGACGAGGGTGCGGGCCTGGTCGCGGGTTCCGCTCTCCTCGGCGACGAAGGCGGGCACCTGGACGGGGTCGCGCCGCTCCAGCGGCCCGTCCGCGCCGCTGATCATCCAGCCGGCGGCGGCGAGCAGCGGGGCCGCAGCGGCCGCGAGGGCGATGAGGGCGGCGAGCGGCTGGCGCCAGCCGAAGTTGCTGGCGGCGACCCGCTCCTTGGCTCCGTCGGCGCCGAGGACGGCCGCGGCGAGCAGGGCGAGGCCGTAGGCCAGGGTGGCGGGGCCGGCCCAGCCGGTGCGGTTGGTGAGGGCCGCGAGGAGCAGGGCGGCCAGGGCGGTGGCCCAGGCGGTGCGGACGGCGAACTGCCGCTCGGTGCGCAGCAGGGCGGCGAGCGCGGCGAGGACGACGCCGACGAGCAGGACGCCGGCGGTGGCGCGGGGGCCTCCGGGGCTGATGCCGAGCAGGTCGAGGGCGGTGGCCGAGCCGGTCCCGTAGGGCAGGCCGGCCTCCTGGAGGAGCCGGCCGGGGTGGGCGAGCAGGCTCAGCGACCAGGGGGCGAGGACGAGGAGCGGGACGGTGAGTGCGGCGAGCAGCCGCAGGCCGTACGTCTTCCACTCGGCGCGGCGCAGGACGAGCGCCGCCGCTCCGAGGACGGCGGCGAGCGGCCAGACGACGGGGGTGAAGGCGGTGGCCAGGGTCAGCAGGAGCGTGTACGTCCACACGGCGCGCCAGCTGCCGCGGGCGCCCTCGGCTCCGGCGAGGGCGAAGGCGGCGACGGCGGAGCGGGCGATGAGGGGGAGCAGGATCGCGAGGACGGCGGTGCCGAGGCGGCCGCCGGCGAGGGCTCCGGTGACGGCGGGCAGGAAGGCGTAGGCGACGGCGGCCCAGGCGCGCAGCAGCCGGGACTCGACGAGCGGCCGGGAGGCGAAGTAGGCGGTCAGTCCGGCGAGCGGGACCGAGCAGACCAGCAGCAGGGTCAGGGCGGCCTGGGTGGAGCCGAACAGCACCGTGGACAAGGCGCCGAGGACGGCGAGGTAGGGGGGTGCGCCGGCGGTGGATCCGGTGCCGACGGGCTGCCAGTCGTCGGTGTAGCCGCGCCAGAGGTCGAGCCCGCTGTCGGGGGCGGGCAGCAGGGCGCCGCCCATGAGGGAGCCGCCGCCGAGCAGGGCGCGGCAGGCGATGACGGAGACGAGCAGGAGGACGGCGAACAGGACGGGCGCCGGGTTGCGGGCGATCCGCTTGAGGCGGGCGAACTGTTCGATCTCCAGGTAGTCGGCGTCGTCCCCGCCGGGGCCGGATTCGACGGCCCCGCCGTGGCGGCCGACGGTGTGGGTGTCGGTGTCGCGGTCGGCGCCGAAGTATCCGGCGAGCTGTTCGGCGTTGGCGCGCAGGGTGGCGCCCGGCGGCGGGAAGAGGGGGCGCAGGTCCTTGGCGGGGACGGCGGGGCGGCCGCGTCTGCGGCGGGCGCCGAGGATGCGGCCGGGGCGCAGCAGGGCGGCGAGGAGGCCGGTGAACTCGTCGACGGCCTGGCCGGGGGCCTTGCCGACGAGGTAGGCCAGGGTCCGCAGGACGGTGCCGAGGACGAGGCGCAGCAGGACGTACGGCAGCGCGGGCCCGGAGCTGTTGACGAGCACGGTGTAGACGGCGCCGGTCTTGTCGACGCGGTGGGGGCTGGCGCTCGTCCGGCCGGCGCAGTCGACGGTGCGGCGTTCGCGGGCGGCGGCCTCGGCGTGGCGCA
Organism: Streptomyces sp. NPDC006326; assembly: GCF_040612915.1. Taxonomy (NCBI): domain Bacteria; kingdom Bacillati; phylum Actinomycetota; class Actinomycetes; order Kitasatosporales; family Streptomycetaceae; genus Streptomyces; species Streptomyces sp. NPDC006326. The sequence continues at coordinate 12,579 of NZ_JBEXRC010000073.1, forward strand.
TGACGGCGTCGGGGGCGACGAGGACGGTGTGCCCGGCGCTCTGGGCGCGCCAGCACAGGTCGACGTCGTCGCGCATGAGGGGCAGGCGGCGGTCGAAGCCGCCGAGGGCGTCGTACACGTCGCGGCGTACGAGCATGCCGGCGCTGGAGACGGAGAGGACGGGGCGGACCTGGTCGTGCTGGCCCTGGTCCTGTTCGCGGCGGTCCAGGCCGGTCCAGCGGCGGCCGCTGCGGGCGATGGTGACGCCGGCTTCGAGGAGCTGCTTCTTGTCGTACCAGCCGCGCAGTTTGGGGCCGATGACGGCGGCGTCGGGGTTCTCCTCGGCGACGCGCAGCAGTTCGGTGAGGGCGTCGGGTTCGGGTGCGCTGTCGTCGTGGAGCAGCCAGAGCCACTGGACGGGTTCGCCGTGGGGGAGTTCGGGGAGGTCGTAGGCGTCGTCGCGCCAGGTGCGGCTGACGGGGTCCCAGCCGCTGGGGCGCTTGAGGTAGGGGAGGTCCTCGGGGGTCAGGGTGCCCGCGCTGCGGGCGGCCTCGTCCACGGCGGTGCCGAATCCGGTGCGGCGGGCGAGGTGGAGGACGCGGTCCTCGCCGAGGGCCTCGCCGAGCAGCCGCGCGGATTCGTCGGCGCTGCCGGTGTCGGCTGCGACGTGGTTCTGCGCGGGGCGTTCCTGGCCGAGGAGCCCGGCGAGTGTCCTGGGCAGCCAGCGGGCGCCGTCGTGGGCGACGAGGACGGCGGTGACGACGTGCCGGGGGAACTCGGGTGTGGCGCCGGCCTGGTAGGAGGCCGTCGACTGGCTGTGCAGGGACATCGCTCTACTGGCCCTCCGGCCTGGCTCCTCCCCGGGCGCGGTCCGGGGGTGGGGGTACCCCCGGACGAAGTCCGGGGGAGTTCCGGGGGTGGTGTGCCCCCGGAGGCTGCTGGACAGCGCCCCACACTAACGGCTGGGAACACGGCGGTCCGCCTCCAGCGGGGAAGGTGCAGGAGGCGGACCGTTGGCCGTGCATGTGGAGTTGTCCTTCGGACCGCCGGTGCGGCCGGGCGATATGTCGCGGGATGTCAGACCGCGGCCTTCTTCAGGCGTCGGCGCTCGCGCTCGGACAGGCCGCCCCAGATGCCGAACCGCTCGTCGTTGGCGAGGGCGTACTCAAGGCATTCGGAGCGGACCTCGCAGGCCAGGCAGACCTTCTTGGCCTCGCGGGTGGAGCCGCCCTTCTCGGGAAAGAAGGACTCGGGGTCGGTCTGGGCGCACAGAGCGCGCTCCTGCCATCCGAGCTCTTCGTCCGCCTCCTCGACCAGCAGTTCCTGAAACAGCTCGGTCATGTGCGCCCCTCGCTCTGTCTGTGCGTCCCCGTGATGTTGTCGTCACTCATTGCTACGTAACGACACGAGTGAAATTACAAGTGCGGTGCTCCGGCCCAGTCAAGCCGGGATCTGCTATTGGGCCCCTTATTCACTCTGCGGAACCAAGCCTATACAGAAAGTGTTCATATCGCCAAAAATCGTGACACATGCCTCGGGTGTCCCACTGCGCCCGGGTTCACCCGCAATCGACGTGCCCCCGGGCGGCCTGGTTGCGATCACACCGGAGAAGCGGCGCAGATCACAGTCCGGTCACGAGAGGGCGCGTCGGGTTTGACGGGTGCGAACGGTGCAATGTGCAGCGCCTTGTGCCCGGGCCCGCGTTGCACAAACCTTTCTCCGCACAGGGCAACCGGATCAGATGAAACTTTTGCGCCAAACCGGACATTGGGTTGACAGTCCGACCCCGGACCCGCTCTCCTTGTCTGCATGTCAGTGACCGCAGCCGCCACCCGGACCCCCATTCGTGGGTTCCTGCGCGCTGCCCAGGTTCGCTGTTGCTGTTGCAGCTGTTGATGCCTTCGGAGCTTCGGCTCCCCTGAGCTCCGGCCACCCCCACAGCGACCGCCAGCACCACTGACATCCGTCGAGGACTCCCCCACGATGAACAACGACAGCGACCTCCAGATCGCCGGCGACATCCTCTCCGTCCAGCACCTCCTGCAGCCCGCCCGCGAACACCCGGCCACCGTCGCCGAGTTCGCCGGTCTCGCCCGCTCCATCGCCGAGGACCGCGCCGGCTGGCAGCACCTGGTCCGCTACGACGCCACCACCCGCTGGTACCACCGGCTGCGCACCGGCCCCGGCTACGAGGTCTGGCTGCTGAGCTGGGTCCCCGGCCAGGGCAGCGGCCTGCACGACCACGGGGCCTCCTCCGGCGTGCTGACCGTCCTCGAAGGCGAGCTCACCGAGCACGGCCCGCGCGGACCGCTCACCCTCGCAGCGGGCGCCCAGCGCGTCTTCGCCCCCGGCTACGCCCACGAGGTCGTCAACGACACCCTCGACGGGGCGGTCAGCCTGCACGTCTACTTCCCCGGCCTGACCGAGATGCCGATGCACGGCTGCTCCCCCGCCCGGCAGGAGTCCGTACCGGCCTGACGGTCCCGCCCGTCGCCCGGCCACCGCCCCTCATCGCACAGCCTGCGGCTGACAGTCCCACCCGTCGCCCGACCACCGCCCCTCATCGCACAGCCTGCGGCTGACAGACTGTCTGCATGCGCATTGTTGTTCTGGCCGGCGGCATCGGCGGCGCCCGTTTCCTCCGCGGACTCAAGTCGGCGGTTCCCGACGCGGACATCACGGTCATCGGCAACACCGGTGACGACATCCACCTGTTCGGGCTCAAGGTGTGCCCCGATCTGGACACGGTGATGTACACCCTCGGCGGTGGCATCAACGAGGACCAGGGCTGGGGCCGCACCGACGAGTCCTTCACCGTCAAGGAGGAACTCGCGGCGTACGGGGTCGGACCCACCTGGTTCGGGCTCGGCGACCGCGACTTCGCCACCCACATCGTCCGCACGCAGATGCTCGGCGCCGGCTACCCGCTGAGCGCCGTCACCGAAGCCCTCTGCGACCGCTGGCAGCCCGGGGTGCGGCTGCTGCCCATGTCCGACGACCGCGTCGAGACCCACGTGGCCGTGACCGACCCCGACACCGGCGACCGCCGGGTCGTCCACTTCCAGGAGTACTGGGTCCGGCTGCGCGCCTCGCTCGACGCCGAGGCCGTCGTCCCCGTCGGCGCCGAACAGGCCAAGCCGGCGCCCGGCGTGCTGGAGGCCATCGCCGCCGCCGATGTGATCGTCTTCCCGCCGTCCAACCCGGTGGTCTCGGTGGGCACCATCCTCGCCGTCCCGGGCATCAGGGAGGCGGTGGCCTCCGCGGCGGCGCCCGTGGTGGGCCTGTCCCCCATCGTCGGGGGCGCGCCCGTGCGCGGCATGGCCGACAAGGTGCTCGCCGCCGTCGGCGTCGAGTCCACCGCCGCGGCCGTGGCCCTGCACTACGGGGCCGGACTGCTCGACGGCTGGCTCGTCGACACGGCCGACGCCGATGCCGTCGCGGAGGTGGAGGCCGCGGGGATCGCCTGCCGGGCCGTGCCGCTGATGATGACCGATGAGGCCGCGACGGCCGAGATGGCGCGGGCCGCTCTGGACCTGGCCGAGGCCGCGCGGTGACCGCCGGGCACGCTCCCTCGTACGAGGTACGCGCCCTGCCGGGCATACCCGAGGTCCGGCCCGGCGACGACCTCGCCCGGCTGATCGCGGACGCGGCGCCCGAGCTGCGGGACGGGGACGTCCTGCTGGTCACCTCGAAGATCGTCTCCAAGGCGGAGGGCCGGATCGTCCGCGCCGATTCGCGCGAGGAGGCGATCGACGCGGAGACGGTGCGCGTGGTCGCCCGCCGGGGCCCGCTGCGGATCGTCGAGAACCGGCAGGGGCTGGTGATGGCCGCCGCGGGCGTCGACGCCTCCAACACCGAGCCGGGCACGGTGCTGCTGCTGCCCGCGGACCCCGACGCCTCGGCCGCCGCCCTCCGCGCGGGCCTGCGGGAGCGGCTCGGCGTCGACGTGGGGGTGGTCGTGACGGACACCTTCGGGCGGCCCTGGCGCGCCGGGCTCACCGACGTGGCGATCGGCGCCAGCGGCGTACGGGTCCTGGACGACCTGCGCGGCGGAACCGACACCCACGGCAACCCGCTGAGCGCGACGGTGGTCGCCACCGCCGACGAACTCGCCGCGGCCGGCGACCTGGTCAAGGGCAAGGCGGCCGGGCTGCCGGTGGCGGTGGTGCGCGGGCTGGACCACGTACGCGGCGAGGGCTCGGCTGCGGCCGACCTGGTGCGTCCCGCGGCCGACGACATGTTCCGGCTCGGGACCTCGGAGGCGGTACGGGAGGCCGTGACGCAGCGCCGTACGGTACGGGCCTTCACGGCGGAGCCGGTGGACCCGGGCGCGGTCCGGCGCGCGGTGGCGGCGGCGGTGACCGCTCCGGCACCCCACCACACGACGCCGTGGCGGTTCGTGCTGGTGGAGTCGGCGGCGGCGCGACGGGAGCTGCTGGACGCGATGGGCGAGGCGTGGGTCGAGGACCTGCGGCGCGACGGGAAGTCACCGGAGTCCATCGAGAAGCGGCTGCGGCGCGGCGATGTCCTGCGCAACGCCCCCTACCTGGTGGTGCCCTGCATGGTGATGGACGGGGCGCACGACTACGGGCATGCCCGGCGGGACGCGGCGGAGCGGGAGATGTTCGTGGTCGCGACGGGCGCGGGCGTGCAGAACTTCCTGGTCGCGCTGGCCGGGGAGCGGCTGGGCTCGGCGTGGGTGTCCTCGACGATGTTCTGCCGGGATGTGGTGCGCAAGGTACTGGGGCTGCCGGAGCACTGGGACCCGATGGGCGCGGTGGCGGTGGGCCACCCCGCCGCCCCGCCCCGCGAGCGGCCGGCGCGCGCTGCGGAGGAGTTCATCGAGATCCGCTGAGAAGAAGGCGGGTCAGAGCAGGCCGATGTCCGTCTTCGGCATCTTCGGGTGGCGGCGGGGCGGGATGCGGCCCGCGAGCAGGATCAGCCGGGCGGCGCGGTGGCGCTGGCCGGCGTAGGGGGCGAGGAGCTCCAGCATGGCGGCGTCGTCGGCGTCGCGGTCGCCGGCGAGGGCGTAGCCGATGATGCCGGGCAGGTGGAGGTCGCCGGTGGTGACCGCGTCGGGGTCGCCGTTGGTGCGCTGGAGGGTTTCGGCGGAGGTCCACGGGCCGATCCCGGGGACGGCCTCCAGCCGTCGTACGGCTGCCGGGAGTTCCATGGCGGCGGCCTCTTCGAGCCGGCCGGCGACGCGGGCGGCCCGGACGATGGTGGCGGAGCGCTTGATGTCGACGCCTGCCCGGTGCCAGTCCCAGGACGGGATCAGGGCCCAGGTCCGGGCGTCGGGCACGACGAACATGTCCTGCGGGCCGGGCGCGGGCTCCCCGTACTGGCGTACGAGGCGGCGCCAGGCCCGGTACGCCTCGTCGGCGGTGACCTTCTGTTCCAGGATGGTCGGGATCAGCGTCTCCAGGACCAGGCCGGTCCTGGTCAGGCGCAGCCCGGGACGGCGGCGGTGGCTGGCGTGGACGAGGCGGTGGCGGGGGACGAAGGCGGCCGGGTCGTCGCCGTCGCCGAGCAGTCCCGGCAGCCCGTCGAGGATCCAGTCGGCACCGGGCCCCCAGGCTTCGGCCCGGACGGTGCCGTCGTGGCAGGTGACACGGAGGGTGACGGGGCCGTCGGGGGTCCGGCTGGTCTTCCAGACCGACCCGTCGGGGGTGGTGCGGAAGGTGGGGTCGTGGGGGCCGCGTCTGAGCGGGCCGAGGACCAGCCCGAGGTCGAGGGGGCCGGGCGGCGTCCACACCCGTTCCCGTGCCGCGCCTCCGGCGCGCTGCCCGCTGCCCGCGGGCACGCGGGTGCGTCCGCCGCGCACGGCGGCGCGGGTGAGGGGTTCGAATCGGCCGGCCACCCCCTGAGCGTAGCCCTCCCGCGGGAGGGCCACGCCGCGCCCGGCGGACGGCCGCCGCTCAGCGGTTGCCGGTGACGGTGACCTTCTCGTCGTTCTGGATCTGCTTGACCAGCTGCTGCATCTTGGGCTTGTCCCACAGGAGGTTGCCGCCCCGCTCGCCCGCGATCGGCATGTTCATCGAGACGCCTTCGCCGCCGCTGATGCCCTTCATCGCGAAGAACATCTCGCCCATGTCCCACAGGGACATGTCCTTGTCCACGATCAGGGTGTCCAGGCCCGCGCCGAGGACCGGGTAGAGCTTGAACGGGTTGAGGATCGTGCTCGGCGTCGCCGCCTGGCTCGCCAGCGTCGACAGGAACTTCTGCTGGTTCTTGGTGCGCGCGAGGTCGGACTCGGCGAAGGCGTACCGGGTGCGTACGAAGGCCAGGGCCTGCTCGCCGTTGAGGGTCTGCTCGCCGGCCTTGAAGTCGGCGCCCGACTTCTCGTCCTTGAAGCCCTTCTCGATGTTCATGTCCACGCCGCCCAGCGCGTCCACGATGTTGGCGAAGCCCGCGAAGCCGATCTCGGCGTAGTGGTCGATGCGCAGGCCCGTGTTGTACTCCACGGTGCGCACGAGCAGCTCGGGGCCGTCGTCCGCGTAGGCCGCGTTGAGCTTGGTGTGCTTCCCCGTGCCGGCGTACTTCTTGCCCGATTCGGAGCCGACGAAGGAGGGGATCTCCACGTCCGAGTCGCGTGGCAGGGAGACCATGGTGTTCCCGCTGGAGCAGGACGCCAGGATCATCATCGAGTCGGTGCGCTTGCCTTCGGCGGAGCCGGTGTGGAGCTTCTTCTTCTCCTCGTCCGACATGCCCTCGCGGCTGTCGGAGCCGACGATGAGGTACGTCGTGCAGTCGCCTTCCTTCGGGCGTTCGATGACCTTGGAGAGGTCGACCTCGCGGCGCACCTTGGAGTCGGCCCAGAAGTAGGTGCCGATGCCGGTCGCCAGCAGGGCCGTGACGAGCACGATCGAGCCGATCTTGATCCGCCGGCGCCAGTCGACGTGCGCCCGGGGGAGCGGGTCCCCGCCGGAGCCGGGACCGCCCGGACCGCCCGGCCTGCGCGGACCGCCCGGGCCGCCCGGCCGCTGGGGGGTCCCGTAGACCTGGCCGGTGTTGTAGCCGCTGTCGTAGCCGCCCTGGTAGGAGTCGTGGCCCTGCGCGGGCTGCGGCGGCACCCCGTAGGCGGGGGGACGGCCCGGCCGGGCGGGGGGCTGCTGCGGCTGCGGAGACCGCTGGGGCTGCTGCTGCGGCAGCCCCTGCTGCCGGCGCTGGACGTGCGGCATCCGGCGCGCGCCCTCCGGCTGCGCCTGTGCGCTGCCGCGCCCGTACCCGTCGTCGCGGGCGTCGCCGCGCCCGTCTGGCCACTCACTCATGCGGCCTAGGATGCCCGGTCGGGCGAGGTGCAGGACAGTCCGGGAGGGCTTCGTATCGGTGCTGTTGCACAGCTGATGCATCGGGGACGGCTCCAGGGCATGATCCCGAAGTCGGGCCCTTAAGGTGGCCGTATGACAGAGATACCGGGCGAACCGGCGCAGGACCCGCAGGGCAAGCCGGTCTCCGCCTCACGGACCACCCTCAGCCACATCATGACGGCCAACGACACCAACCTCCTCGGGACGGTGCACGGCGGTGTGATCATGAAGCTGGTGGACGACGCGGCGGGAGCCGTCGCCGGGCGCCACTCGGGCGGCCCGGCCGTGACCGCGTCCATGGACGAGATGGCCTTCCTGGCCCCGGTCCGCGTCGGCGACCTGGTCCACGTGAAGGCCCAGTGCAACTGGACCGGCCGCTCCTCGATGGAGATCGGGGTACGGGTCCTCGCCGAGCGCTGGAACGAGTCGACCCCCGCCACCCAGGTCGGCAGCGCCTACCTCGTCTTCACCGCCGTGGACTCCGAGGGCAAGCCCCGTACGGTGCCGCCCGTGCTCCCCGAGAGCGACCAGGACCGGCGGCGCAACCAGGAGGCGCAGATCCGGCGCACGCACCGGCTCGCCCGGCGCCGGGCGATCATGGCCCTGCGCGAGGAGCGGGCGGCCCAGGGCTTCGACGACGACTGAGCCGCTTCAGCCGCCGCAGACGACCTGGTCCCCGCTGACCGCCCCGAAGGGTCCCTGGGAGGGGTCCTCCGGCCGGACCGGCACCACCTTCTTGTAGTCGGCGCCGGCGATCACCAGCACCGTCCGCCCCTGGCCGCGCACCGGCCGCAGCTCGCTGCCGGGCAGGGCGGTGGACACCGTACGGGCCGAGCGGTCCCAGCGCGGGTCGTACGCGATCACCGTGCGCTTCACGTTGCGGCTCGCGCCGTTGCCCGGGGCGCCGGTGGTGTCGAAGCCGGTGCCGCGCAGCGCGGCGTCCACGCGGCCGCCCAGCCCGTCGATCCGGGTGCCGTTCTCCACCCGGACCCGGATCTGCTCCGGGGGGACGTCCACCGGCACCGCGGGCGGCGGGGAGGGCCGGCCCGGGCCGCCCGCGGCTGCCGGGCGGGGCGGGCGGGGCGGGGTGAGGGGGCGGTCGTCGCGCAGCGCCTGGAAGAGCTTCGCGGCCTTCGGCTCGTCCCATTTGACGGTGGAGCCGATGCCCTTGACCGGGTAGGAAGGGTTGCCGATCGGCACGGAGGCGAACTCCGATGAGGACGGGCTGAACGCGCGCATGGCCTGCCCCAGGGCGATCATCTGCTCCGAGCCGAAGCCGCGGTCGGCCCGTACGGAGCCCAGCAGCGTGGAGCTGACCTCCTTGAACTTCACCGGGTTCAGCAGCACCCCGCTGCCGGTCGCCTGTTTGACCAGTGCGGCGACGAACCGCTGCTGGCGCTGCATGCGGCCGAGGTCGGCGGCGCCGTCGACGTGGCGCGAGCGGACGTACTGCAGGGCCTCTCCGCCGTGCAGGCGGTGCGTGCCCGGCAGCAGGTCCAGGCCGGTCTTCTCGTCGCGGAGGGTCTTGGCGGTGCAGACCTCCACGCCGCCCAGGGCGTCGACCGTCTTCATGAAGCTGGTGAAGTCGACCTCCAGGTAGTGGTCGATCTTGACCCGGGTCATGGCCTCGACGGTGCGGACGGTCAGCTGCGGGCCGCCCTCCGCGTAGGCCGCGTTCAGTTTCACCGGGTGGGGTCCGTGCTGCTGTCCGGTCGACTCGTCGCGGTGGGCGGGCAGCTGCGCGTAGCTGTCGCGGGGCAGGCTGACCACGCTGGCCCGCTCCCGGTCGGCGGACAGGTGCACGAGCATCACCGTGTCGGTGCAGTGGCAGGGTTCGCCGCCGAGGCGGTACGCGCGCCTGTCCCGCGGGGTGATCTTGTCGCGGCCGTCGGTGCCGACCAGCAGGAAGTTCAGCCCGTGTCCCGCCTCCGGGCGGTTCTTCATGTCCTTGAAGGGGTCCACCCGCTCGATTCCGGTGTCCACCCCGGTCATCACGGCGTGTCCGACGGCACCGGAGCCCAGCACCAGCACCGCCAGCCCGCCCGCGATCCGTACCCCCCACCGGGGCCTGGGGCCGCGGCGCCGGGCCGGGGCACCGCCGCGGCGCGCACGGGGCGGCTGCGGGGGCCTGGCGGTTCGGGTGGGACGGTGCGGCTGGGGCACGGGGGACACCTCCGCGGGGCAGCTGGGGCCGACAGGGACGACCCGGACACATCAGGCAGATCGTCTGAACAGTAGGCCCATACGATCAGCGTCCGTCCCGACCGATCAGGCGGCGCGCACCCGTTTCCCCCGTACGCGGTAACGTGACACCGATACCCGACCGTGAAGGACCACATGCCCGCCCAGCAGCCCGCAGTCTCGGTGATCATGCCGGTGCTCAACGAGGAGCGCCACCTGCGTGACTCCGTCCGTCACATCCTCGGACAGGAGTACGCAGGTGAGATGGAGGTGGTGATCGCGCTGGGGCCGTCCACGGACCGCACCGACGAGATCGCCGCCGAGCTCGTACGCGAGGACCCCCGCGTCGTCACCGTTCCCAACCCCTCCGGCCGCACCCCGGCCGCCCTCAACGCCGCCATCAAGGCGTCGCGTCACCCGATCGTGGTACGCGTCGACGGTCACGGCATGCTCTCGCCGAACTACATCGCCACCGCGGTCCGCCTCCTGGAGGAGACCGGCGCGCAGAACGTCGGCGGCATCATGCACGCCGAGGGCGAGAACGCCTGGGAGGAGGCCGTCGCCGCCGCGATGACCTCCCGGCTGGGCGTCGGCAACGCCGCGTTCCACACGGGTGGCAAGGCGGGCCCGGCCGACACCGTCTACCTGGGTGTGTTCCGCCGCGAGGCGCTGGAGCAGGCGGGCGGTTACAACGAGGAGTTCATCCGCGCCCAGGACTGGGAGCTGAACTTCCGCATCCGCGAGGCCGGCGGGCTCATCTGGTTCTCGCCCGAGCTGAAGGTCCAGTACCGCCCGAGGCCCTCCGTACGGGCGCTGGCCAAGCAGTACAAGGACTACGGGCGCTGGCGGCACGTGGTCGCCCGCTACCACTCCGGCTCGATCAACCTGCGCTACCTGGCCTCTCCGACCGCCCTCTGCGCGATCGCGGCCGGTGTGGTGGTCGGCGCGACCGTGACCCCGTGGGCGTTCGTGATCCCCGCGGGCTACCTCGCGGCGATCGGCCTCGGCTCCGTCCCGGCGGGCAAGGGCCTCTCGCTGAAGGCCCGCGCACAGATCCCGGTGGCCATGGCGACCATGCACATGTCCTGGGGCTTCGGCTTCCTGACCAGCCCGCGCTCCCTTGCGGACAAGGTCATCGCGAGCCGCCGCCCGGCCGTGCAGCGCGACCTCGCCCGTGAGGTCTGAGCGGGCCGGCCGTACCTGAAAGGGGCCCGTGGTGGGGGGGGGGGGGCGCCCCCCCGGCCCCACACGCCAGCAGCCCCCCCCCCCGCCCCCCCTACCCTCCACCACCCATCACAACCCCTCTAAATAGA
>NZ_JBEXRC010000074.1:0-23060 GCF_040612915.1 Streptomyces sp. NPDC006326
CCCGGCGTCCCCGGGGGACGCCGGGTGTTCCGGGGAGGCGGCGGACGCCCCGCCCGGGCCGCGGGACGCCTCGGCGGCCCTGCGGGCGACGGGGGCGCCGCTCCCGGTCCAGCGCCCGCGCAGCGCGATCAGCACGCCCATCGCGATCGCGAGCAGCAGCAGCGACACGGAGGTGGCGGCCTCCGGCTCGTCCTGGAGCAGCAGGTACACCTGGAGCGGCAGGGTCTGGGTGGTGCCGGGCAGGTTGCCGGCGAAGGTGATGGTCGCGCCGAACTCGCCGAGTGCGCGGGCCCAGGTGAGCGCGGCCCCGGCGACCAGCCCGGGCGCCACCATGGGCAGGGTCACGGTGAAGAACACCCGTACCGGCGAGGCACCGAGGGAGGCGGCGGTCTCCTCGTAGCTCTGCCTGAGCCCGCCGAGCGCGCCCTCCAGGCTGATCACGAGGAAGGGCATGGCGACGAAGGTGGCCGCGACGACGGCACCGGACGTGTGGAAGGGCAGGGTGATGCCGAAGGTGTCCTCCAGCCAGGGCCCGAGCAGCCCGCGCCGGCCGAAACCGAGCAGCAGCGCGACACCGCCCACGGTCGGCGGCAGCACCATCGGCAGCAGCACCAGCGAGCGGACGAACGCCTTCCCCCTGAACTCGACGCGGGCCAGCAGCCAGGCGAGCGGCACACCGAGCAGCAGCGACAGCCCGAGGGCCCAGAAGGACACCAGCAGCGACAGCCGCAGGGCCTCGACCACACCGGGACGGGTCAGGTGCGCGCCGAGCTCACCCCAGGCGGTGCGGGTGAGGATGCCGACCAGGGGCAGCAGCAGGAACGCGACGGCGAGCAGCGCGGGGAGCGCCAGCGCCACGGGCGTACGGGGGCGAGTACGGGTACGGAGTCTGCTCATCGGGGTTCCTGGGTGGAGCGTACGAGGAGGAAGCGGGCCGGGGCTGCCCGTCCCCCCGGACCGGGCAGCCCCTCGCGTTCCACGGGGCGGACGTCGGCTACGGCTTCTGGAAGCCCGCGTCCTGAAGGATCTTCTGCGCCTCCGGGGTGCTCAGCCACGCCACGAACGCGGCCGCGGCCTCGGCGTTCTTGGACTGCTTGAGCGTGGCCGCCGGGTAGGAGGCCACGGCGTTCTGGTCGTCCGGGATGTCGACGGTCGCGACCTTGTCCGCGGACTTGGCGGAGTCGGTCTTGTAGACGAGGCCCGCGTCGGCCTCGCCGAGCTCGACCTTGCTCAGGACGGCGCGCACGTTCGGCTCCTGCGAGACCGGCTTCACCTCGATCTTCTGTGCGTCGAGGATCTGCTTGCCGTAGCGGCCGACGGGGACCTCCGGCGCGGCGAGGACCACCTTGATCTTGGTGTCGGCGAGGTCCTTGAGGCCGGCGACCTTGAAGGGGTTGCCCTTGCCGGTGGCGATGACCAGGCGGTTCTTGGCGATGATCGAGGCGTCGTCGGTCTCGGCCCTGAGGCCGTCCATGGTCTTGGTGTCGGCGGTGACCAGCGCGTCGGCCGGGGCGCCCTGCTTGACCTGGGCGGCGAGCTCCTGCGAACCGGCGAAGGAGAACGTGATCTTCGTACCGGGGTGCGTCTTCTCGTACGCGGCGCCCGCGGTCTTGAAGACGTCGGTGAGGGATGAGGCGGCGAGGACCGTGAGGTTCGCGGGCTTGGCCCCGGCGGAGGCGAAGGCGGAGGCGGTGGGTGCGGCGGCGTCCGCCTTCTTGTCGTCGCTGCCGCAGGCGGCCAGGGCCGGCACGAGCAGGGCGGCGGTCAGCACGGCGGCCGCGGCACGGCGGCGGTTCAGGGTCGGCGACATGAGCGCAAGCTCCTCGGTTCGGGTCGGCGGCCGGCTTCGGGTGCCGGATCCGCGCGGTGGTGACCCGCGCCGGTGACGGGCCGAGCGGGTGGGGGACGCGGGGTGGGGCGGGATGGTCAGGTGCGGTCGATGTGCACGCTGGTCGACTTCACGCGGGCGGTGGCCTGCATGCCGACTTCGAGTCCCAGTTCCTCGACGGCCTCACGGGTGAGCAGGGAAACCAGCCGGTGGGGACCGGCCTGGATCTCGACCTGGGCCGCCACGTCGCCGAGCTTGACGGCGGTGACGATGCCGGGGAAGGCGTTGCGCGCCGAGGTGTACGGCTCGTCGTCGTCGGCGTAGGCGCCCTGGCCCACCTCCACGGAGAAGGCGGCCAGGTCCCGGCCGTCGATCAGGCGTCGTCCGGCGTCGTCGCGATGGGTCGCGACCCGCCCGGCGTCGGCCCAGCGGCGGGCGGTGTCGGGGCTGACGCCCAGCAGGCGCGCCGCCTGTCCGATGGTGTAGGACTGCATGTGCGACAAGGTAGGGGCAGCTGTCGCGCATTTGCAATTCTTTTGGGGTGCCATACATGGCAGATGCCAAGGCTCTTGGGCGTTCTGCCAAAAGTCGTTCGGCCGGCGGCGCACCGGATCGCTAGAGTCGGGGCATGGCTGAGGAAGTGGAAACCGGTACGGCGCGCGTGGACGCCTGGATCTGGTCGGTCCGCCTGACGAAGACCCGGTCGGTCGCGGCGACGGCCTGCCGAGCGGGCCATGTGAAGGTCAACGGCGAGCGGGCCAAACCCGCCCAGCAGGTCCGGGCGGGCGACGAGGTACGGCTGTTCCACGCCGGACGCGAGCGCATCGTCGTGGTCCGCAGGCCCGTGACGAAGCGGGTGGGCGCTCCGGTGGCGGTCGAGTGCTACGTGGACAACAGCCCGCCGCCGCCCACCCCGGTGGAGGCCGCGGTGGTCGGCATCCGAGACCGCGGCACGGGCCGCCCGACCAAGCGCGACCGCCGCGAGATCGAATCCCTGCGCGGCCGCTGACCCGCCCCGTCCGCCGCCCCCCGCCCCGTCCGCCGACCTGCCCCCTCCCCGCGGCCACGGCCGCCGCGGGGTCAGAGCTTGCGGTAGGTGTAGGCCTCCTCGGCCGCCTCGGCCACCGCCGACAGCGGAGCCCCCGTGGAGGCCGTGACCGCCGCCGCCACGGCACCCTCCACGAACGGCGCGTCCACCAGCCGGGCCCCCGGCGGGAGTTCCTCCTCCACCAGCAGCGCCTTCACGGTCAGCACCGCGCTCCCCAGGTCCGCCAGCAGCAGGACCCCCGCGCCTTGGTCCACCGCACGCGCGGCCTCCATGACCCGTTCCGCGCTCGTGCCCAGCCTGCCCTCCGCGGTGCCGCCCGCCGGTGCGATCAACGCGACGGGGCCGCCCGCCGACAGGCCCCGCGCCAGCTCCGCCACCGACTGCGCCACCCCTGCGCTGTGCGACACCAGCACGATCCCGACCATCGGCTCGCTCATTGCGCCACCTCCGCGAGCGCATCCAGCAGCAGCGCCGACGACGTGGCACCCGGGTCCTGGTGCCCGATGCTCCGCTCCCCGAGGTAGCTGGCCCGGCCCTTGCGGGCCAGCATCGGGACCGTGGCCCGCGCGCCGTTGCCCGCGGCCTCCGCGGCCGCCCGGTAGGAGGTGCCCAGCGCCGCCACCCCCGGCACCAGCGCGTCCAGCATCGTCTTGTCGCCCGGCGCCGCACCTCCCAGCTGCGCCACCGCGCCCACCCCCGCGTAGAGGGCCTTGCGCACGTCCTCGTCGGAGACCTCGGCGGCGTCACCGAGCTCCTTGCCCGCCCGCCGCAGCAGCGTCCCGTACAGCGGCCCCGACGCCCCGCCGACCGTCGAGATCAGCGTCCGCCCCGCCAGCTGCAGCACCGCTCCCGGGGACGCCGCAGGCTCCGCCTCCAGTGCCGCCCGGACGGCCGCGAAACCACGCATCAGGTTGTTCCCGTGGTCGGCGTCGCCGATGGGGGAGTCGAGCTCGGTCAGCCGGTCGGCCTCGCGCTCCACCACGGCCGCGGCGGCCTCCATCCAGCGCCGGAAGAAGTCTGTGTCACGCACGTCGGTCTCCTCGCCTCGCCGGCCGGACCTCGGCAGCAGCCGGCCCCTACGCCGGCCACCTTACGGTCAGCGCGCCTCAGCGGCCCCAGCGCAGCGCGGCGGTCTGCACGGGCGCGTCCCACAGCCGCAGCAGTTCCTCGTCGGCGCGGCACAGCGTCACCGAGCATCCGGCCATGTCGAGCGAGGTGACGTAGTTCCCGACGAGCGCCCGCGCCACGGGCACCCCACGCTGCTCCAGCACCCCGGCCACCTCCGCGTGGAAGCCGTACAGCTCCAGCAGCGGGGTCGCCCCCATGCCGTTGACGAGCGCGAGGACCGGGCCGTCGGCCGGCCCCACGCTCGCCATGTCGTCCAGTACGGCGCCGACCGCGAACTGCGCGATCTCCCGCGCCGACATCATCGGCCGCCGCTCGCGGCCCGGCTCGCCGTGGATGCCGATGCCCAACTCCAGCTCACCCTCGGGGAGGTTGAAGGTGGGGCTGCCCTTCGCGGGGGTCGTGCACGCGCTCAGCGCCACACCGAAGCTGCGCGAGGCATCGTTCACCTTCCGGGCGAGCGCCGCCACCTCCTCCAGCGGGGCACCCGCCTCGGCGGCCGCCCCGGCGATCTTCTCGACGAAGAGGGTGGCACCCGTGCCGCGCCGCCCCGCCGTGTAGAGGCTGTCGGTGACGGCGACGTCGTCGTTGACCAGGACGCTCTCGATCCGTACCCCGTCCTCCTGGGCGAGCTCGGCGGCCATCTCGAAGTTCAGCACGTCACCGGTGTAGTTCTTGACGATGAACAGCACGCCCGCGCCCCCGTCCACCGCCTTCGCGGCCCGGAGCATCTGATCGGGCACGGGGGAGGTGAACACCTCGCCCGGGCATGCCGCCGACAGCATGCCCGGGCCCACGAACCCGGCGTGCAGCGGCTCGTGCCCCGAACCGCCGCCCGACACCAGCCCGACCCGGCCCCCGGCCCGCGCGTCCCTGCGCACGACGGTCCGCTGTACGGCGTCGACCTCCAGCTCCGGATGCGCGGCGGCCAGCCCGCGCAGCGCGTCGGCGACGACGGTCTCGGCACTGTTGATCAGCATCCGCATCTGTATCTCCGATGGTCACAAATGGTCAGCGAAACGTAACCGAGCGTACAGGAAGGTGCCCGGGTCGACCCGCTACCGGCGGCGGCCGGGCGTCGGCGGACCGTCAGCCGGCGTGGACGTGCGGGCGGCGGGTCCGGTCCGGCTCGGCCGCGCGGATGACCTCACGGGTGACGGGTGCCACCTCCCCCTGTCCGAACAGGAAGAAGCGCAGGAAGTTGGCCATCGGGTTGCCTTCGGTCCACTCGAAGTAGATGTGCGGCCGCTGCCCGGTCTCGTCCCGCACGTGGAGCACCAGGGCGGCCAGGGCGTTGGGAACGCTGGAGCTTTCCAGGCTCAGCACCCGGTAGCGGTCGTGCAGGACCTCGCCGCGCACGCGCAGCCCGGACTCGAACTCGGACGGGTCCAGGACGGTGACCTCGACGAACATGACGTCGTCCCCGGCCGGGATGTCGTTGTCGGCGCGGATCTGCGCGACCTTGTCCCGGTACTCGGCCTTGTCGCGGCTGCCCGGCTCGTTGGCGATGAACCGTATGGTCCGGTTGGCGGTGTCCCGGACGAAGCGGGCGGCCATCTCGTCGAACTCCACGTGGGTGACGCGCAGCTCGAAGACCCGGGCGAGGCGGGAGAGGAGGGAGAGGGCCATGATGCCCGCGATGAAGCAGGCGCCGATCTTCACGCCGTCGGGGCGTTCGACGACGTTGACTCCCGTCGTGTAGACGAGCACGACCGAGATCGCGGCAAACGCGACGGTCCAGCCGCGCTGCCCGGCGCGCCGGGCGGCGATGGTGACGGCGACGGCAGCGGAGGTGAACAGGACGAGCACGCCGGTGGCGTACGCGCCGCCCTGGGCGTCGACGTCGGCGTCGAAGATCCACGTCACCAGGAAGGCGATCAGCGTGAACACGATGACCATCGGGCGCAGGGCGCGCGCCCAGTGCGGGGCCATGCCGTAGCGCGGAAGGTAGCGGGGCATCAGGTTGAGCAGGCCGGCCATGGCCGAGGAGCCCGCGAACCACAGGATCAGGATGGTCGAGACGTCGTAGACCGTGCCGAAAGCGGAGCCCAGGTGCTCGTGGGCGAGGTAGGCCAGTGCGCGGCCGTTGGCCTCGCCGCCCGGCTCGAACGCGGCGGCCGGGATCAGCAGCGTGGTGACGAAGCTGCTGGTGATGAGGAAGACGCTCATGATCACGGCGGCCGTGGTCAGCAGCTTCCGGGTGTCACGGATCCGGCCGGCGGGCTTGGCGCCGGTGTCGTCCGCATCGCCGCGGACGTGCGGCATCACGGCCACGCCCGTCTCGAAGCCGGACATCCCGAGCGCCAGTTTGGGGAAGACCAGGAGGGCGATGGCGACCATCATCAGGGGGTTGCCGTGCTCGGCGGTGAGGGCCCGGGTCCAGTCCCCGATGACGTGCGGCTCGGAGAGCACCCGCCACAGCCCGTCCACGATGACGACGACGTTCAGCGCGAGATACGAGACCACCAGCACCACGGCCACCCCGATGGCCTCGCTGAACCCCTTCAGGAACACGGCCCCCAGCAGGGCGATCATGATCAGGGTGATGACCATCTGGTGGCCGCTGAGCGTGCCGGTCAGATGCGGGTTCTCCACCAGGTGGGCGGTGGCGTCGGCCGCCGAGAGGGTGATGGTGATCAGGAAGTCGGTCGCCGCGAAGCCCAGCAGGGTCAGGACGAACAGCTTGCCCTTCCAGAACGACAGCAGCCGCTCCAGCATCGCGATCGAGCCCTCGCCGTGCGGGCTCTCCTCGGCCACCCGCCGGTAGACCGGCAGGGCGCCGAACAGCGTGAGGATCACCAGCACGATCGTCGCCACCGGCGACAGGAGGCCGGCGGCCAGCGCCGCGATACCGGGCTGGTAGCCGAGGGTCGAGAAGTAGTCGAGGCCGGTCAGGCACATCACCCGCCACCAGGGGCGCCCGTGGACGGCGCTCGCGGCCTCGGCGGACGGCTCGCCGGGCTGCGCCGGGCGGGGACCGGGGCGGGAGTCCGGGCGGGAGTCCGAGCGGTGCTTCGTCTGCTCGGCCAGGCCGTCCAGCAGCCACGTACGCAGGCGGCTGGTCTGGGTGGGGGTGGCCATCGGGGTTACTCCTTCGTACGGCGCTGATCCGGCCATCCGGGCGACGGCTGGGCAAGCGTACGGAACCCGCTCGTACGTGCCCGCCCGCGCCGGCGGCCCGGCGGGCGGCCGGGGAGGGCGCCGGGCCGGCCGCACTGCCCGTCCCGCACGCGCCATCCGGCCCTGTAATTCCGCCTCCCACCTGGGAAGACGTGCCGGGCCGCGGCGGCGCCGAGCCGGCGCGCGGCCCCTGCGGACGGGGGTCGGCCTTGGGTATTCCTTGGCGGATCCCTAGCGCCTCCTTGACGGCTTGCCGACGGGGCGGCGACGGGTGGTTCGTATGGAAAGCGTCATGTGTCTCGATCTAATCGATCGAATGTTCGACATGCGCGCTACGCTGGATCCATGCGCACGATCCCGGGGCTCCAGGGCTCCCTCTTCGACCAGGACGACGAGATCGGGCTCGGCCCGCTCCGCGGCCTCCGGCGCGTCCAGCTCGGCGCCGGAGCGTGGGTCGACCACCTCCCGGGCTGGCTCTCCGGCTCGGACCTGCTCTTCGAGCGGCTGGCCGAGGAAGTGCCGTGGCGTGCCGAGCGGCGCCGGATGTACGAGCGCGAGGTGGACGTGCCCCGGCTCCTCTGCTTCTACGGCGAGGGCGAGCCGCTGCCCCATCCCGTGCTCACCGAGGCGCGGGAGGTGCTTACGGCCCACTACGCCCCCGAGCTCGGCGAGCCCTTCGTGACGGCCGGACTCTGCCTCTACCGCGACGGCCGCGACAGCGTCGCCTGGCACGGGGACCGCATCGGCCGGTCCGCCACCGAGGACACCATGGTCGCGATCGTCTCGGTCGGAGACCCCCGCGACCTCGCCTTCCGCCCCCGCGACGGCGGCGCCACGCTGCTCCGGCTCCCCCTCGGGCACGGTGACCTCGTGGTGATGGGCGGCTCATGCCAGCGGACGATGGAGCACGCGGTACCCAAGTCCACCCGCGCCGTGGGCCCCCGCATCAGCATCCAGTTCCGCCCGCACGGCGTCCGCTGACCCCCGAGGGGCCCGGGTTCAGGCCCCGTTGACGCCGGTGGCCGCCTCCGTCGTGTCCAGGAGGATCCAGTGGTCCTCGGGCGGCGCCGCCGGTGCGGGCCGCGGGACCGGGCGCTTCTCCTCGCGCCAGCCGTCGGCGCCCACCGCCTCCGTGGCGATACCGCGCCAGAAGCGGGCCGCGCCCCTGTTGGACTCCTGGAAGGCGATGGCCCACCGCCCCGGCCGCGAGCGCAGCAGCTCCAGCGCCGCCCATTGCCCCACCCTGCGGCGCCGCAGGGCCCGTACGACGAAGAACGCCGAGATCGAGGTCGCGCCCTCGTCCGTCGGCCGGGTCAGGACGAACCCGGCCGGAGCGCCCTCGTACCGGATGAGCAGGGCCTCGCGCCCCGGTTCCGAGAAGAACAGCGGCAGGGGGCCGAAGGCGAAGGTGCCGTCCTCCGCGGGCAGATGGCCGAGGAACTCCGACATGTCGTGGCGGTACAGCTGGGCCAGCCGCTCCACGACCGGCCGGCTCCGGGCGGTCGCGGGGGACAGGGTGAGGGGAGGCGTGGGTTCCGCCCGGGTCGTCGCATCCATTCGGGTGATTCTCCCAGCCGCAGCCGCAGCCGCAGCCGCAGCCGCGGCCGCAGCCCGCGTTCGGCCCGCGTCCGGGGCGTCTCCGCGCCGTCGCTCACGCGGGGCCGGCCTCCTTGGCCGCTCCGGGCCGGGCGGCCTGCGCAGCCGCCTGCAGTGAACGCAGGGCCAGCAGCAGGACGCCGATGTCGTCCAGGTATACCGGGTCCGGGATCAGGTCCACCGGCGAGACGGTGTACACCACGGCGACCCAGAACAGCGCCTTGTCGCGCAGCGGGATCCCCGCGTCGAGCAGCAGCCGCCTCGTCCTGACGACCCGTACGAGCAGCACGGCCGCCGCGACGGCGAGCCCGAGGGCCGCGACCGCGGCGACGGTGAGCCAGACCTGAGCGTCCATGGCTCCCGTATACCCCGCCGGACCGGGCTACGCGCCCTGCTCGCGCAGACGGCGGCTGACCTCGCCCAGCCCCTCCGCCAGTGCATCGAGCTGACCGGGCGTGAGCACGTCGATGAGGGTCTCCCGGACGGTGGCCACGTGGCCGGGCGCAGCCGCCTCCAGCCGCGCGCGGCCCGCGTCGGTGAGGACGGCGAAGACCCCGCGCACGTCCGAGGGGCAGCTGCGGCGGCGGACCAGTCCGGCCTTCTCCAGTTGGGTGACCTGGTAGG
The DNA here is from genome assembly GCF_040612915.1 of Streptomyces sp. NPDC006326. Classification (NCBI taxonomy): domain Bacteria; kingdom Bacillati; phylum Actinomycetota; class Actinomycetes; order Kitasatosporales; family Streptomycetaceae; genus Streptomyces; species Streptomyces sp. NPDC006326. The sequence goes on from NZ_JBEXRC010000074.1 coordinate 9,342, forward strand.
TCAGCCCGCTCTTGGAGTTGATCAGCCCGTTGGCCAGTTCCGTCATCCGCAGCTCGTGGTCCGGGGCCGCGGAGAGCCGCACGAGGATCTCGTACTGCGGGTGGGAGAGTCCGGAATCGTCCTTGAGCTGCTGGTCAAGCCGCCGGTTCACCAAGGCGGAAGCCGCCAGGAAGCCGCTCCAGGCACGCATCTCGCGGTCGTCCAGCCATCTCGTTTCCGACATGCCTCCAGCCTACACAAGTTGTTCCAATTTGAATCACTGGCTATGGTCGGGGAAGCGCCTGGAGTTCGAATTTGAACTACCCGACGACCGTGAACCACCGTACGACCGAGCGCCGAGCACCGGACGACCCGACAGGAAGGACCCCCCATGACCAGCCCCTCCGTCACCACGACGAAGCCGCAGGCCGCCGCACCGGCCGCTCCGCCCGCCCTCTCCACCCCCGCACACGACGTCGGCCTCCTCCTGCTGCGCATCGTCCTCGGCCTCATCATGGCCGCCCACGGCAGCCAGAAGCTCTTCGGCTGGTTCGGCGGCGGCGGCATCGAGGGCACCGGCCAGTTCTTCACCGCCAGCGGCTACCCGGCCGGAGACGCCATGGCCGTCCTCGCCGGACTGACCGAGACCCTGGGCGGTCTCGGGCTCGCGGCCGGCCTGCTCACCCCGCTCGCCGGCGCCGCAGTCGTCGGCACCATGATCAACGCGATCGCCGTCCACGGAGCCGGCTCGTTCTTCGCCCCGAAGGGCATCGAGTACGAGCTGCTCCTGACCGCCGGCGCCGCGGCCCTCGCCCTCACCGGCCCCGGCCGCTACGCCGCCGACCGCCTCCTGCCCGTCCTGCGCGCCCACCGCCTGGCCCACGGCGCCCTCGCCGTCGCCCTCGGCGTCGTCATCGCGGGCGCCCTGCTCCTCGTACGCGACTAGCGGAGCGGTCCAGGCCCGGCCCGGGGCGCGCTGATTGGCCCCGGGCATTCGGGGGAAGATCGCACAAATGACACAACCCATCGAAGACTACGCACTGATCGGCGACCTCATGACGAGCGGGCTCGTCGGCCGCGACGGGTCCATCGACTGGCTGTGCCTGCCGCGCTTCGACTCGGCGGCCTGCTTCGCGGCGCTCCTCGGCGACGAGGAGAACGGCCACTGGCGCATCGCCCCCGCCGGGGCCCCCGAGGGCGAGCGCTGCACCCGCCGGGCCTATGCCGACGGCTCGCTGGTCCTGGAGTCGTACTGGGAGACCCCGGACGGCGGCGCGTTCAAGGTCACCGACTTCATGCCGCAACGCGACGCCGCCCCCGACGTGATGCGGATCGTCGAGGGCATCTCGGGCGAGGTCACCGTGCGCAGCACCCTGCGCCTGCGGTTCGACTACGGGAACGTCGTGCCCTGGGTCCGCCGCCGTGACGGCGAGCGGGTCGCGATCGCCGGACCCGACTCCGTCTGGTTCCGCAGCGAGCCGCACGTGCACACCTGGGGCGAGGACAACAGCACCCGCTCCGAGTTCACCCTCACCCCCGGGCAGCGCGTCGCCTTCGTCCTCACCTGGCACCCCTCCCACGAACCGCGCCCCGAGCCCGTCGAACCGTACGAGGCCCTGGAGCACTGCCTCGCCGACTGGCGCGACTGGACCGCGCAGTGCACCTACCAGGGCCCCTACCGCGAGGCCGTGATCCGCTCCCTGATCACCCTCAAGGCCCTCACCTACGCGCCCACCGGCGGGATCGCCGCCGCGTCCACCACCTCCCTGCCCGAGGAGATCGGCGGCGTCCGCAACTGGGACTACCGCTACTGCTGGCTGCGCGACTCCACCCTCACCCTCGCCTCCATGCTGGCGACCGGCTACCTCGAAGAGGCCCGCGCCTGGCGCGAATGGCTGCTGCGCGCCATCGCCGGCGACCCCGCCGATCTGCAGATCATGTACGGCATCGCCGGCGAGCGCCGCATCCCCGAGTTCGAGGTGCCCTGGCTGCGCGGCTACGCCGGCTCCGCACCCGTCCGCATCGGCAACGCCGCCGTCAACCAGCTCCAGCTCGACGTCTACGGGGAAGTCCTCGACGCACTGCACCTCGGCCGGTCCTCCGGGCTGCCCGCGGAAAAGCACTCCTGGCGGATCCAGCTCGCGCTCCTCGACTTCCTTGAGCGCAACTGGCAGCGCCCCGACGAGGGCCTGTGGGAAGTACGCGGTCCGCGCCGCCACTTCGTCCACTCCAAGGTGATGGCCTGGGTCGCCGCCGACCGGGCCGTACGCACCCTGGAGCGGGACCCCTCGCTGGAGGGCGACGTGGAGCGCTGGCGGACCATGCGCAAGGAGGTGCACCGCGACGTCTGCGAGAACGGCTACGACCCGCGGCGCAACACCTTCACCCAGTACTACGGCTCCGAGGAGCTGGACGCGGCCACCCTGCTCATCCCCCGGGTCGGCTTCCTGCCACCCGACGACCCCCGCGTCATCGGCACCGTCGACGCGGTCCGCGCCGAACTGGGCAGCAGCGGCCTGGTCCGCCGCTACAGCACCGAGGGACCGCCGGTCGACGGTCTGCCCGGCGGCGAAGGAGCCTTCCTGGCCTGCTCCTTCTGGCTCGCCGACGCCCTCGTCCTGACCGGCCGGCCCGAGGAGGCCCGGGCCCTGTTCGACCGGCTGCTGGCGGTACGCAACGACGTGGGGCTGCTCGCGGAGGAGTACGACCCTGTGGCGGGCCGGCAACTCGGCAACTTCCCGCAGGCGTTCAGCCACATCGGCCTGGTGAACACCGCCCTCACCCTGGGGCTGTGCGAGCAGATCGAGGCGGAGGCCCGGGCCGACTGACGGCGGACACGCGGACGGGGCCGGCGCAGGGTGTCACCCGCGCCGGCCCCGGTGCCGCAGGGGCCCGTCATGCAGCGGCGTGCTCGCCGTCCTCCTCCGGGATGCTCACCAGCCAGCGGCTGTCCTGCCGCGGCCGCAGGTAGAGCGCCCAGTACAGCGTGGCCACGGCGGTGATCCCGCCCGTCCACAGCAGGTACTGGGTCTCCTGCTGGGTCAGGATGTACGCGAGTACGGCGATCAGCGCCACCGGCACGGCCGGCCACAGCGGCATGCGCCAGGCCGCCACGTCGCGGTGCACCCCGCGCCGGCTGAACAGCGCGGCCACCGCCACCAGCAGGTACATGCCGGTCACCGAGACACCGGTGACGCCGTACAGCGTGTCGAGGTTGACGAAGCACAGCGCCGCACCCGGGACGCCCACGACCAGGGTCGCCACCCACGGGGAGCCGAACCGGCCGAGCTTCGACAGCGCGTTGTTGACCGGCTCGGGCCAGGCCTTGTCCCGGGCGGACGCGAACAGCACCCGGGAGTTCTGGATCACCATGACGATGCCGGCGTTGATGATCGCGAGGGCGACGCACAGGCTGACGAAGGTGCCCACCGCCGAGTTCGACCAGGCGGTGACCATGCCGCCGAGGTCCCCCTCGGCCAGCGCCTGGAGGTCCGGGGCGCCCATGGTGATCGCGATGACCGGGATCAGGATGACGGCGGTGGAGATGGCCAGGGTGGCCAGGACCGTGCGGGCGACGTTGCGCCGCGGGTTCTCCAGCTCCTCCGACAGGTAGACGGCGGTGGAGAAGCCCTGGGTGATGAAGAGGGCGATGGCGAGCCCGGAGACCACCATCATGGCGGTCACGGTGGAGGACGTACCGCCCTCACCGCCGACCACGCCGTGCACCAGGGCGCCCGTGCCGCGCTCGCCGTGGGCGAAGCCGAGGACGGCGACCAGCGCGGCGGCGACGACCTCCAGCACCAGGAAGATGCCCGTGATCCAGGCGTTCGCCCGCAGGTCCAGCAGACCGGCGAGGGTGGCCAGCAGCATCACGGCGCCGCCCGCGACCGGGGCGGGTACCTCCACGATCGGCGCCAGGTAGTCGGCCGTTCCCATGGCGATCACGGGCGGCACGATCATCACGACGAGCAGGGAGAGCACGAAGACCAGCCAGCCGGCCAGCCGGCCCGACAGGGTCGACACCATGGCGTACTCGCCGCCGGCGCTGGGGATCAGCGTGCCCAGCTCCGAATAGCAGAACGCCACGCCGATGCAGAGCAGCGAGCCGATGGCGATCGTCAGGGCGGTCCACGTGCCCAGGCTGGAGAACAGGTCGGGTACGACGACGAAGAGCGTCGAGGCGGGCGTCACGCACGAGAGGGTGAGCAGCGTGCCGCCGACGACGCCGATGGAACGCTTGAGCTTCTGGGGGACGGGCCCGGTGGCGGGCGCGAGAGCCTGGGGGGCGCTGATCGTTTCAGACATCGGTGCGGGGTTCCGATCGGCAGATGCGGTGAACTGAGGACGGGAGCGGTATCGCCTCCGAGGCGGTGGTGAGCAAGGTGTATCGGTAGCTCCCGGGCCGACATGGAATCCCTGCGAGATCCGCAGGTCAAGAGTTGTTTACCTGCGGAATCCGTCGCTGTCGGCCCCTCCGCGTACCGGCGGTAGCGTCAAATCTGCGTAAATGCTGCGCCGGGGGGAGGTGCGGGAACCGCAGCTGATCGTCGGCAACTTTTCCTCCGCTTTGCCGACATGTGCTCGTCGTGACACCGGCGTGACACCCCCGGCCACCGGCTGCCCGCTCCGGTGGCCGTGCGCCCAGGGCCTACGCCGCCCCCGCACGCGAGGCCAGCAGCAGCGCCACGTCGTCCGGCCGGGCCGCACCGCTGCCCGCACCGCCGACCAGCCGGTCGGCGGTCTCCGTCAGCGGCGACGGCCGGGCCGCGGCCAGCGCCGCCCGCAACCGCTCCACCCCGAGGTCGATGTCCGCGCCCGGCGTCTCCACCAGCCCGTCCGTGTAGAGGGCGAGCACCGCCCCCGGCTCCAGGCACAGCTCCGTCACCGGGTACACCGCGTCCGCGGCGATCCCGAGGACCACCCCGCCCGGCAGATCCAGCACCTCGGTCCGCCCGTCGGGGTGGCGCAGCAGCGGCTGCGGATGCCCGGCCCGTACGGCCCGCGCCCGGCCCGACTCCGGGTCGAGCTCCACGTAGCAGCAACTGGCGAACTGTCCCGGATCCAGGTCGATCAGCAGCCGGTTGGTGCCGCCGACCACCTGCTCCGGCGGCTCCCCGCCGAGGGCGAAGGCCCGCACCGCACTGCGCAGCTGGCCCATCGTGGCCGCGGCCGCCACCCCGTGACCCTGAACGTCCCCGATCACCAGCGCCAGCAGGCCCGAACCCGCGTCGATGACGTCGTACCAGTCGCCGCCCACGTCCATGCCGACGGCTCCGGGCAGGTACCGGCCGACCGTCGCCACGTTCGCGTACTCCGGCAGCCGGTGCGGCAGCAACGCCGACTGCAGCCCGCGCGCCAGCGCCGCCTCGCTGTCGTAGCGCTGCGCCCGCTCCAGTGCCTGCGCGATCAGCCCGGCCAGCGCCGTCAGCACCGTCCGCTCCTCCGCACTGAATCCGCGCGGGGTGTCGAAGCCGAGGATGCAGGAGCCCACCGGCCTGCCCGAGGCGATCAGCGGGAGGAACGCCCGGGCCCCCACGTGCGCGTCCAGCGGAATGCCCGGATAGGCGGCGGCCAGGTGCTGCATCGACTCGAAGAACAGCGGGCGGCCCGTGGTCAGGGTCTCCACGCCGGGCAGCCGGACATCGAGACCCACCCCGTCGAACCGGTCCAGGAAGCCCTGCGGGAAGCCGGTCTCCCACGCCAGGTGCAGATGCCTCTCACTGAGCAGGTAGATCGCCAACTGGCGTCCGCCGAAGGCGGGCAGCAGCTCGTCCGTGACCACCGCCGACACCTGGCGGGCCGTGACCGCCTCCGTCAGCGCGATGGCCAGGGCCACCGGCCGGTAGAGCGAGGACGTCTGCTCGGCCGCGAGGGCCGGCCCGGCACCGCCGCGTCCCGCACCCGGCCCCGCACGCGGCCCCGCATCCGGCCCTGCACCGGCTGCCGCCTCCGGCCCTGCACCCGCTCCCGCATCCGGGCCCGCTCCTGCTCCCGCATCCGGTCGGGCCGCCGGGTCCGGCGCGGGGTCCACGGAGGAGTGGTGGCCGGCGGCGCCGATCACCACCGTCACCCCGCCGCGCCCCGGATACAGCCCCACCGACAGCCACTCCCCGCCCGGCGGCGTGCCCCGACGAGCCGCAAAGTGCACCGGCTCGCTCGCCAGCAGCACGGCCCGGAAGTGATCCTCGTACGCGGGATGCCCCAGCCACGGCAGCGCCTCCCACAGGATCCGCCCGCACAGCTGCGGACGACCCGGCCCGAGCAGGGCCTTCGCCGCGGTGTTGGCGAAGCCGATCCGGCCCTCGCGGTCCACCGACAGCACCGCCTGCACCATCCGGTCCACCGCGGCCCCGGCGCTCCCGGCGCTGCCCTCCGGGGCCGCGCTCGCGGGCACGACCACCGGGTCGCCCTCCCACACCACCGGCTCCCCGGCCGCCGTGAGCGCCGCCAGCCGCTGCGCCAGCCGGGCCGCGGCCCCGCGCAGCCGCTTCCGGTCGGCCGCCCCGACCGGGACCCCGGGCGTCGCCGGGCGCAGCACGAACAGCACACCGAACCGCTCCGCCCCGGCGACGACCGGCTCGTACAGGGAGGCGAAGGGGAACGGCAGCCCCGCCATCAGCTGCGGGAAGCGCCGCATGGCCGTCTCCGCGTCCGGCAGCAGCACCGACCGCCCCGTGCGGTACGCCTCGCCCGCCGGGTAGGGGCGGTTCACGTGCAGCCGCCACCACGGCCGGAACAGCGGCGCGGGCAGCCCGGCCAGTACGGCGATCAGCAGCCGCCCCTCGCTGCGCGAACGCAGGTACGCCCCGCCCGCGTACCCGCCGACGGCCTCCACGACCTCCGCCGTGGCACGCACGAGAATCTCGGCCATGGCACCGGGGACAGGACCGCCGCTGTCCGGTCTCGCCGTCACACAGTCAGCATGCGCTCTCCGCGCAGGCCGCTGCATCCCGGGCCCGGCCGGTCCCCGGGCCCGGTCGGTGGCGGGGGCAGCCGGCGGTCCCCGTACGCCGTACGCACTGACCCGAACGCCTCCCTCGTCCGGGGGACGCTCCCGCCCACCGACCGCCCGCGCCCGCGAGCCGGGGCACCATACGCAGGCGTCCCATCCCGCAGGCGTCCCGTCCCGCCCCGGAAGGCAGAGCATGCGCTTTCAGTACGACAGCATCGGCGAGCGCGTCATGGAGTCGAAGACCACCGCGGCGTTCTCGGCCGCCGACACCCACACCCTGCTCGGGGCGCTCGACGCGCTCGGCGGTGTGAAAGGGCTCGACACCCTCGACCTGGGCTGCGGAGACGGCCACTACACCCGGCTGCTGGCCCGGGGCGGAGCCCGCCGGGCCGTCGGCGTGGACGGCTCCCCGGAGATGATCCACCTGGCCCGCGCCGAAACCCGGGCCGGGGACTGCGACACCGCCCCCATCGAATACCTCGTCGCCGAAGCCGCCGCACTGCCGCAGCTGGGCCCCTTCGACCTGGCCACCGCCGTCTACCTGTTCAACCACGCGCCCGACCGGACCGCACTGCACGCCGTGTTCCGGCGCATCCGCGCCAACCTGCGCGACGGCGGCCGCCTGCTGGCCATCGTGCCCAACGCCGGGGCCTACCCGGCCGTGGACTGGTCGCCGTACGGGCTGCGCATCGTCGACCGCGTCCCGGACGGGGACGCACCGCTGCTCAAGGCGCAGTTCCTGACCGAGCCGAGCGTGGACTTCGAATTCCGTGAATGGGCGCACGCCGACTTCGCCGAAGCCGCCGTGGAAGCCGGCTTCACCACCGTCGGCTGGCAGCCCAACCGCACCCCGCCGGCCGACGCGACGCGCGACGAGGAGTACTGGACCGCGTACCGCGCCTGGCCCGTCAGCTCCCTGATGACCTGCACCGCCTGATGACCGGTACCGCCCGCCCCCGTGACGGCGGCCCTCACCGGTCGGCGGCGGTCCTGATCAGCTCGACGATCCGCTCCCGGGCCGCCCGGCCCTCCGGCACAGGCAGCAGCGGATACGCGTGCGGCAGCCCCGCCTCCTCGTGGAACTCCACCTCCACCCCGTCCGCGCGGGCTCGGCGCAGCAGCTCCCTGCTGTCCGTGCTCAGCACGTCCCGGGTACCGGTGAACACCGTCAGCGGCGCCAGCCCCGCGAACGAGCCGTGCAAGGGGCTCACCCGCGGATCGTCGGCCGCCAGCGTCCCCGCGTACAGCCTCCCCGCCTCCCGCAGCCCCGGCCGGGCCAGCATCGGGTCGGCCGCCTCGATCGCCGCCTGGTCCGGATGGCTCATGCTCACGTCGATCCAGGGGGAGATCAGCACGATCCGGGACGGCTGCACCCCGCTGCGGTCACGCAGCCGCTGCGCGGCGGCCAGCGCCAGCCCGGCACCCGCGGAGTCCCCGAGGAGCACCGTGCCGCCGTCCCCGTCGCGACCGCTCTCGATCAGCCCGCTGAGCAGATCGGCCGCCACCGGGACCGTCCGGTCGGCCGTACCGCGCGGCGCCAGGATGTACGCCGGGACCACCACCCGGGCCCGCGCCTGCGTCACCAGCATCCGGATCATCGACCAGTGCGGCCGGACCAGCTCGTTGATGTACCCGCCGCCGTGCACGAACAGCACCTGGGCCGCCGGTTCGGACCCGCGCGGCGAGGCGTCGTACACCGGCCAGGCCCCGACGAAGGTACGGGATACCTCCGCCACCCGCCCCAGCGAGCGCGGCGGCAGATGGGACGCGGGCCGGCGGGCCGACGCCGCCACGTGGGAGCGCACCGCCTCCGCACTCGCGAACCGTCTTCGCCGTCCCGCCGCGATCAGCGCGACCGACAGCGCCCTGCTGCGCAGACTCGGCACGCCCCCCACCTCCCCATTTCCCGCCCCGGCTGTTGAGCCGGGGCCCTCACGAGGAGGAGCATAGGCGTGAAGCTGGGCTGTCGACCCGCTTAAGAAATCCTCGATGGACTGATCACCATGAAGCTCGGCAGATTGGTGCCCGTCGTCACGCCGCACCAGCACCACGGGTCGCGGCGCCCCCTGCACATGCCTGGAGCCACCCCATGAAGGCACTCGTCAAGCACAAAGCCGAACCCGGGCTGTGGCTCATGGACGTCCCGGAACCCGAATACGGCCCCGGCGACGTGCTGATCAAGGTGCTGCGCACCGGCATCTGCGGCACCGACCTGCACATCCGCTCCTGGGACGGCTGGGCGCAGGGCGCCGTCAAGACCCCGCTGGTACTCGGCCACGAGTTCGTCGGCGAGGTCGCCGCGCTCGGCGCCGACGTCCGCGACATCGAGGTCGGCGCGCTGGTCAGCGGCGAGGGCCACCTGGTGTGCGGCAAGTGCCGCAACTGCCTGGCCGGCCGCCGCCACCTGTGCCGCAGCACGGTCGGCCTCGGGGTCGGCCGCAACGGCGCGTTCGCCGAGTACGTCGTCCTGCCGGCGCAGAACGTCTGGGTGCACCGCACCGCCGTCGACCTCGACGTGGCCGCGATCTTCGACCCCTTCGGCAACGCGGTGCACACGGCACTGTCGTTCCCCCTGGTCGGCGAGGACGTACTGATCACCGGCGCCGGCCCGATCGGCATCATGGCGGCGGCCGTGGCCCGCCACGCCGGCGCCCGCAACGTCGTCATCACCGACGTCAGCCCCGAGCGGCTGGAGATCGCCCGCAAGGCGGGCGCCACGCTCGCGGTCAACGTCGCCGAATCCACGATCGCCGACGCGCAGGCGCGCCTGGGCCTGCGCGAGGGCTTCGACATCGGCCTGGAGATGTCGGGCCGCGCCGAGGCCATGCGCGACATGATCGCCAACATGACGCACGGCGGCCGGATCGCCATGCTGGGCCTGCCCTCGCAGGAGTTCCCGGTGGACTGGGCCAAGGTCGTCACCTCGATGATCACGATCAAGGGCATCTACGGCCGCGAGATGTTCGAGACCTGGTACGCGATGACGGTCCTCCTGGAAGGCGGACTCGACCTCAGCCCGGTCATCACCGGCCGCTACTCGCACCGCGACTTCGAGGCCGCCTTCGACGAGGCCGCGACGGCCCGCAGCGGCAAGATCATCCTGGACTGGACGGCGTAGCCGCCTCCCGCTCCAGCGCACGACCACCTCCCTCCGGCCGGGCCCCGCTCACCCTCCCCCCTCCGCGGGGCCCGGCCCCTCCCTCCGCCGGCCGCACGGCCGCCCCCGGCCGCACCGGCCGCACCAGGAGAAAGCGAGCACCGCACCATGTTCGAGACCGTCCGCGAGGACCTCCGCGCCACCCTCGACGAGATCCGCGCCGCGGGCCTGCACAAGCCCGAACGCGTCATCGGCACCCCGCAGAGCGCAGCCGTCGCCGTGACCGCGGGCGGCGCGCCCGGTGAGGTCCTCAACTTCTGCGCCAACAACTACCTCGGACTGGCCGACCACCCCGAGGTCGTCGCGGCCGCCAAAGACGCCCTGGACCGCTGGGGCTACGGAATGGCCTCCGTCCGCTTCATCTGCGGCACGCAGGAAGTGCACAAGGAACTCGAAGCCCGGCTGTCCTCGTTCCTCGGCCAGGAGGACACGATCCTCTACTCCTCCTGCTTCGACGCCAACGGCGGCGTCTTCGAGACCCTCCTCGGAGCCGAGGACGCCGTCATCTCCGACGCCCTCAACCACGCCTCCATCATCGACGGCATCCGCCTGTCCAAGGCCCGCCGCTACCGCTACGCCAACCGCGACATGGCCGACCTGGAGCAGCAGCTCAAGGAGGCCACCGGAGCCGGCGCCCGCCGCAAGCTCATCGTCACCGACGGCGTCTTCTCCATGGACGGCTACGTCGCCCCGCTGCCCGAGATCTGCGACCTGGCCGAGCGCTACGACGCCATGGTCATGGTCGACGACTCCCACGCCGTCGGCTTCGTCGGCCCCGGCGGCCGCGGCACCCCCGAGCTGCACGGGGTCATGGACCGCATCGACATCATCACCGGCACCCTCGGCAAGGCCCTCGGCGGCGCCTCCGGCGGCTACGTCGCCGCGCGCACCGAGATCGTCGAGCTGCTGCGCCAGCGCTCGCGCCCGTACCTCTTCTCCAACTCCCTCGCCCCGGTCATCGCGGCCGCCTCGCTCAAGGTCCTGGACCTGCTGGAGTCGGCCGGCGACCTGCGCGAGCAGCTCGCCGCCAACACCGCGCTCTTCCGCGCGAAGATGACCGAGGCCGGCTTCGAGATCCTGCCCGGCGACCACGCGATCGCACCGGTGATGATCGGCGACGCCGCCGAGGCCGCCAGGATGGCGGAGCTGCTGCTGGAGCGCGGCGTCTACGTGATCGGCTTCTCGTACCCGGTGGTGCCCATGGGGGCGGCGCGCATCCGCGTCCAGCTCTCCGCGGCCCACTCCACGGCGGACGTCGAGCGTGCGGTGGCGGCCTTCGTCGACGCCCGGGCGGCGCTCGGCTCCACCGCGGGCTGAGACAATGGCGGGGTGATCGACCCCCGCCGGCTGCGCATCCTGCGGGCCGTGGCGGACCACCGGACGGTGACCGCCGCGGCCGCAGCCCTGTACCTGACCCCTTCCGCCGTCTCCCAGCAGCTCGCGGCGCTGGAACAGGAGACCGGGCACGCGCTGCTGACCCGCAGCGGCCGCGGCGTACGGCTCACCGCGGCCGGCGAGATCCTGCTCGGGCACGCCCACGAGGTCCTGGCCCAGCTGGAGCGCGCCGAAGCCGAACTCGCGGCGTACGCCGGAGGTTCGGCGGGCGAGGTCACGGTGGCCGCCTTCGCGACCGGCATCGCGGAGGTCCTGGCCCCCGCGATCGCCCGCCTCTCGCGGGACCACCCGGGCATCCGGCTGCGCGTCCGGGACGCGGAGGGCGACCAGAGCCTGCCGCTGCTGCTCGACGGCGAAGCCGACCTCGCGCTGGCGGTGGAGTACCGGGGCGCCCCGGGCGCGGCCGACGGCCGCCTGTCGGTCCTGCCGCTGTACGCGGAGCCCTTCGACGCGGTGCTGCCCTCGGGGCACCCGCTCGCGGACTTCCCCGAGGTCGCGCTGGCGGACCTCTCCGACTCGGACTGGGTGGGGCAGTACCCCGGGAACCCCTGCCATGACGTGACGATGCTGGCCTGCGAGCTGGCCGGCTTCCAGCCCCGGTTCGTGCACTCGTCCGACGACTTCCGCGCGGTGACGGCACTGGTGGGCGCGGGGGCGGGGGTGGCCCTGGTGCCGCGCTCGGCCCTGCGGGGCATGGACCTCAAGGAGGTCCAGGTCCGCCCGGTCACGGGAGCCCCGGCAACGCGCCGCGTCTTCGCCGCAACCCGCCGCGGCGCGGAGACCCACCCCCTGATCGCCCCGGTCCTGAAGGCCCTGACCCAGGAGGCGGAGCGGCTGCCGGCGCATTGAGGGGTGGGGGGCGGGGGCTTCGGGGGCGGGACCTGGCGCGCCGGGCGTCGGAAGGCGGGACGGGGGTTTCGGGGGCGGGATTCCCGCACCCGGCATCAGAGGGAGTCCGGGGGCGTCCCGTCAGTCCACTGTCCTTCCGTGTCGGTCCGGGCCGTCAAGGGCGCTCCTTCGTCGCGTCGCTTCGCGATGGCCTTCGGCCACCCTTGACTGCCCGGCCCGCCCCGGAAAGACAACAGACTGCCGGGAAGCCCCCGAGGAATGGCCGGGGGGTGACAGACCAGAAGCGGGGAGGTCAGCGATGGGCGGGCCGTTTCCCGTCGCCAGTTCCCCATGCGGGGCCGATAGGCCCCCTGTTCCGAGCCCAGCCCAGGTCAAGCCGCAGCCGAGACCAATGAGATGACCATCGGGGGCCGGGAGAGGCCACCATCGCCTCAGATCGCTACACAGCCGGTCCCGGCTTGGCGTCCGCGGCCCGTCTGGGGCTGGGATGGCCGCCATGGATGGCAGTCATGACGCCAGTCATGCACCAGCGGGTGGTTTGTCCAGGTTTGGCGGCGGGTTGGGCGGCGAGTGGGCCTTTGACTGCGCGTGATGACGAAAAGTCTGGCATCCGGCTCCTTCCGGGCCTCTGCCCGCACCCAGATGCGCACTAAGAGACCTGTTGAGGACCCTGATGGGGCCCGAAGGGCCCCGAAGGTTGCTTGGATCGGTCCAGAGTGCGGTCAGTGGGCTACCCGCGGGCGGCCCACAAGGGGATTCGTCACGATCGCCATCATCGCCGCCTGATCCCCCGCTTCCTGCCTGCTCTACTGAAGAGCCTGTCGTCTCATCCCCTCAACCCCGGACGGGCCGCGGACGCCAGGCCGGGACCGGCTGTGTAGCGATCTGTCGCGCCCATGAGCAACCCCGGACGGCCTGCCGGCCGCCAACCGGGACAGCCCCTGTGGCATCTCTGCAGCCCGGACGGGCCGCGGACGCCAGGCCGGGACCGGCTGTGTAGCGATCTGTCGCGTATATGAGCAACCCCAGACGGGCCGGGGACGCCATGCCGGGACCGGCTGTGTAGCGATCTGAGGCGATGGTGGCCTCTCCCGGCGCCGGATGGTCATCTCATTGGTCTCGGCTGCGGCTTGACCTGGGCTGGGCTCGGAAGAGGGGCCTATCGGCCCCGGATGGGGAACGGGCGGTGGGAGACGGCGCCTGCATCGCTGATGGGCCCGTATGTCCATCTGTCCCCCCGGCCATCCTTCGGGGGCTTCCCGGCAGTCTGTTGTCTTTCCGGGGCGGGCCGGGCAGTCAAGGGTGGCTTCCGTTCATCAACGCGGGCGCCCTCGTCGTCACCGACCGGCTGCAGACCCTGACGGGGGACGCGAGCAGTGAACTGCTG
>NZ_JBEXRC010000075.1:0-21704 GCF_040612915.1 Streptomyces sp. NPDC006326
ACGACACCTCGAGGAGCGGGGGGGGGGCGCCCCGCATCCAGCCCCCCCCCCCGCCCGGCAGCCCCGCCGGCGCCCCCCCCCCCCCGTGGCGGTGCGGGGCCGCCGTGCGTCCGGCCCGGCCTGCTCTGCCCGGGCCCGGCTCTGGCCGGGCCCGGCTCAGCGGGTCAGCTGCGGGGCGGCGATGACGACGGTGCCGTTGTCACAGCCCATGTCCACCTTGACGCGCAGCCGCAGGGCGCCCGTGACGTCCACCGACTGCGTGGCCGGCTTGCCGAGCTCGACGAGTTCGGAGAAGGCCGCGGGCTTCCCGTCGAGCGAGATGCTGACCCGTCCCTTCTCGTGCGTGGAGCCGTCGTCGATCCCGGCCGTGAACTCCAGGTGCTTCCACTCGCGGTTGAGGTCGAACTCCGTGATCGCCTCGTCATTGCAGTCGGGCTGCGCGATGAAGGCCGCCCCGTACTGCTTGGTGTTGATCTTCGCGGCCCCGACGGTGAAGTTGCCCAGCCCCGCGATGGGCGTCAACTGGGTCAGGTCGGCGGCCTTGATGTCCGGTGCGACGCCGCCCGGCCGGGTACCGCTCGCGGTCGGGTCGGGCGTCGCGGCCTCCTGGCTCTCGCTCTCACTCTCCGAGGGACCGGGCGTCGGGGAGCCGGCCTCCGTCGCGGCCGCGTCGGAGGCGGAGCCCGCGCCCTTGCTGCCCGAGGCCTGATCGGCGCCCTTGTCCCGGTCCAGCAGCCGTACGCCGAGCACCGTGAGTGCCGCGACGACCAGTACGGCGGCCACCGAACCCAGGACCAGCCCGGTCCGCCGCTTCTTCGGCCGGGCGGGCTGCGGGGGCGGGGACGCCTGCAACGGGTACGTCGGCCCGTACCCGGCGGGCACGTGCTGCGGCTGCGGCTGCGGGTCCGGGTCCGGGACGGGCGGGGCCGAAGCACCGCCCGGCGGCGGGCCCGCGGGCTGGGGAGGCACCCCCGGCCTCGCCGGGACGGCAGCCGCAGCCGCAGCCGCGACCGGAGCCGCGTCCTGCACCGCCCGCTGCGAGGTGGAGGCGGTGGTGGACACCACCGCGTGCCGTACGTCCTTCATCCAGGCGGCCAGGCTCACGGGCCGCTGCGTCGGGTCACCCGCGTAGACGGCCGTGATCCGGTCCCGCTGCTCGGCGTCCAGTACGGCGATCTGCGGCAGTGCGGCCATCGCCCGGGCCAGCTGCTCGGGCGAGCTGGGCGGGGACTCCCCGCTCAGCAGGAAGTACGCGATGGCCCCGAAGGCGTACCGGTCCGCGGCCGGGGTCCGCTTGCCGTCGAAGACCTCGGGGGCCGCGTACCCCGGCGTGAACCACACCTCGGCCGTCTGGTGGTCGGCGGTCAGCTTGCTGAGCCCGAAGTCCACGAGGGTGGCCTGCCCGTGGGCGTCGACCATCACGTTGCCCGGTGACAGGTCGCCGTGGATGACCTGGCGCCCGGACGGGGTCGCCTTCCCCGAGTGCAGCCAGTCCAGGACGTCGGCCAGCTGCTCCAGCGTGCGCATCACCTCGCGCCGCTCGGCGGCGGTGGCGAGGCTGCGCTCGGCCCGCCAGTCGCGCAGGTCGAGCCCGTCGACGTGGTTCATCACGAGGACCAGGGCCCGCCCGGTCAGCGTCCCGGACTCGCCGGGCCGGTGGATGGGCGGCCCCTCGAAGTGCTCCCGCACGCCGACCACGCCCGGGCGGTGGACGAAGCGCAGGAGCTCGGCCTGCTCGTTCCACTTGCGGCTGATCCGGTCGAACTCGTCGGGCGTGATGGTCGTCTTGGAGTCCAGCACCTTGACGACCACCGGTTCACTGCCGCCCGCGAGCTCGATCTCCGCGAGATAGAGCACGGCCTCCCCGCCGCGCCCGATCGACCGGAGCAGCCGGTACCGGTCTGCTGCCGCATCCGGCCCGATGTGCAGATTCTGGCTGGTCAATTTCCCCCCAGCGCCGATGCTTTGAGTGTTCATCAGTCTGGCGTGGCCGGAATCACACGGTCAATCGGAATGGTCAGTTTGCCGCGGACGAGCGCTCTTCGGAGGAAGGCGCCGACGGCAGCTCGTCCTGCCGGGCCCGGCTCCCGGCTCACCCCGCCTTGAGGGTGACGGTGCCCGAAGCCCGCGATGCGGCGGCTGAAGACGGCCCGGAGGCGGGGGCGGGGCTCATGCCGGTTCCCTGGTGAGGCGGGCCCAGTCGGTGACGACGGGGACGAGTTCGCAGCGGGCCCAGAGCGGGAGCTGGTCGCGGTGGTGGGCCGAGCCCGTGACGCCGTCCGCGCCGAGCGGGACCACCCAGAGGCTGTCTTCGCGGCGGGCGAGGTCCCACACGTAACGGGCTGCCGGCGCGCGGGCGGTGAGGTCGGTCAGTCCGGGGACGGTGGAGGTGGCGTTCACGCAGTCGTGGTCCCCGCCGAGGCCGGGCCACTGGGCCTGCGGGTCCGGGAGCGCCGCCCAGGGCGCGAGGCGGTGCACCTGCGACCACGGGGTGTCGGGGGAACCCGCCGCGGCCGTTTCCTCCAGGGCGGCCCGTACGTGGGCGGCCCGGTCGAGGCCCGGCAGGAGCGGGGTGGTCAGCAGCCCCTCCAAGGCGTAGCCGACGCGGGGGAGCAGGTACAGCCAGGGGTGGAAGACCTCGGGGCCGGTGGGCGCGCCCGCCAGGTCCGCGAAGACGGGGTCGGCGGCGAGGCGGCGTACGGTCCCGGCCCGGACGGCCGAGAAGACGGTGGCGTCGGTGCTCCCGGGCGCCATGTGCCGGTCCCAGGCGAGCAGCCGGGCGCGCAGCGCGGCCGCGGCGGGGGAGAGGCCGTCGAGCCCGGGCAGCAGGTCCAGCAGCGCGGCGGCCGAGCCCAGGTACGTGTCCCGGTGTACGTCGGCCATGGCCTTCGGGGACCAGTCGTCCGAGCGGGAGAGCAGCGCACGGATGCGGTTGGCGCGGTGCGGGGGCGCGAACTCCACACCGAGCGGGGAGGCGATGCCGCGGGCGTTGGCCATGACGGCGAAGCCCTGCACCGGCTCGGCGGGGGTCTCGGCCCAGCCCTGCCAGGCGTGCCGCGGATCCCAGGCGGGCACCGGGCGCAGGCGGTTCGTGCGGTGGCGCAGCGGGACGGCGCCCGCGACGCGGTGCAGCAGGCCGCCCTCGGAGTCGGCGGCGTGGACGACGTTGACGGGCTCGGCCCAGCCGTCGAGGGCGCGGTCGATGTCGGCGACGCTGCGGGCGTGCAGGAGGGCGCGCAGGGCGGCGAGGCCGAGGTCCGCGCGGACGCGGGGCGGGTAGCGCAGGGAGAGGGCCCGTTCCCCGGTGGCGTGCGTCGGGTCCGCCGCGGCGGCCGCGGTGTCGTGGGGCTGCGGGTGGTGCAGGGGGTGCTCCCGGGTGATCACCGGGCCGCGGGCGGTTTCCAGGACCTCCACCTCGACGGGGTCGGCCCCGGCGACGGTGATGGTCTCGGTGTGGCGGTGGACGGGCTCCCAGGTGCCGTCGGGACCGAGGGCCTCGAAGCCGCCCGCGCCGGCCGGGCGCAACCGCTCCACGTACAGGTCCTGGTAGTCCGCCATGGCGTTGGTGATGGCCCAGGCGGCGGTGCCGGTGTGGCCGAAGTGACCCATGCCGGGCACGCCGGGGACCGCGAGGCCGAGGACGTCGTACTCGGGACAGGCGAGCCGTATCTGCTGGTAGACGCCCGGGTCCTCGATGAACCGGTGCGGGTCGCCCCCGATGATCGCCGCACCGGTGGCGGTCCGCTCGCCGGGTACCAGCCAGCCGTTGCTGCCGATGGTGCCGGGGCCGTCGGTGGCGAAGAGGGTGACGGCCTCGTCGCCGAGGGCGCGGGCCACGCGCTCGCGCCACAGCTTGGTGGCGAAGCCGGCGAAGAGGATGTGGGTGGCGATCCAGATGCCGAGCGGGACCCACGGCTCCCAGGGGGCGGGGGTGTGGCCGGTGCGCGCGAAGCGCTCGTCGCGGGCGCAGCCGCGGGCCATGCCGTCGTTGACCCCGTGGACGTAGGCCCCGACCCAGGCCGCGGTGTCCGGGTCGAGGGCCTCGTGGCAGCGCCGGGCCGTGTCGTCGAGGCGGCTCTGGCGGGCGAAGCGGTCCCAGGGGACGCAGCCCGGGCCGAGGAAGGCGGCGCTGGTTCCCCGGGCGCGGTGCCGCTCGACCTCCAGCTGCCAGGCGCGGTCGAGGGCGGTGGCGCGGCCCTGTGCGTAGGCGAGCCGGAGCGGATCGGCTGCGCGCAGGTGGGGGATCCCCCACGCGTCCCGGTAGAGCTCGAAGGCATCCGCCCCCGCGGCGGATGCGGTGTTCCCAGGGCTCACTCTCTGCTCCCGGTCGTCGGGCAGGGCGCTCAGGCTCCCGTGGTGCCGTCGATGCCCTCGCGGAGGAAGTCGGCGTGGCCGTTGTGCCGCGCGTACTCGTGGATCAGGTGCAGCATGACCAGGCGCAGCGAGGCCTCCGCCTGCCAGCTCGGCACGTACGCCGTCACGTCGAGCGACTCGGCGGCGGCCTCGATCCGGCGGGCGTGCGCGACCTCGGCCTCCCAGGCGGTGAACGCCTCCTCGCGGGTGGAGCCGGCGGCGTCGTAGGCGGCCTGGAAGTCGTGGTCGTCGGACCAGAGGTGGGGGAGGTCGCCGTTCAGGATGCGGCGGAACCAGTTGCGCTCGACCTCGGCCATGTGCCGCACCAGCCCCAGCAGGGAGAGGGTGGAGGGCGGCATGGACGTGCGCCGCAGGTCCTCGTCGCCGAGGCCCTCGCACTTCCAGGCGAGGGTGGCCCGGTGGTAGTCGAGGAAAGCGCGCAGGGTGTCGCGCTCGTTTCCGGTCAGGGGCGGTCCGATGCGGTCCATGGGGTGATCTTGCCCCGCCGGGCGGGGCCGGGGGAAGCCGTTTTCCTCCGCCGGAGTCCGGCCCGGGCGTCAGCCGGCGGGGGCCGTCCACACCCACGGCACCGTCATGCCCAGGACCCCGAAGCCCAGCCGTTCCAGGATCGGGCGGCTGTCCTCGGAGGCGTCCACCTGGAGGTAGGGGATGCCGCGCTCGGCGGCGATCCGGGCCCGGTGGGCCACCAGGAGCCGGTAGATGCCCCGGCCCCGCCACTGCGGGAGGGTGCCGCCGCCCCACAGTCCCGCGAAGGAGGACCCCGGGCGCATCTCCATCCGGGCCGCGCTGACCGGGGTGTCCCCGGCCATCGCCAGCACCGCCGCGACGGTCTCCGGCTCGTCCTCCAGCAGGCTCAGCAGCAGCTGCCGGATCCCCGGCCGGTCCGTCCCGAAGGCCCCGGCGTGCACCTGCATCATCAGGTCCACGCCCGCCTCGTCGGTCACCGGCCGCAGGGTGATGCCCTCCGGCGGCTCCACCGGCAGGGAGGCCAGCTCGTCCGCCCGCCCCACCAGCAGGGTTTCGGCCGGCTCCGGGGTGAACCCCGCCGTGCGCAGCCGCTCCCCGAGGTCGGCCGGCCGGTCGTGGCCGTACAG
Organism: Streptomyces sp. NPDC006326; assembly: GCF_040612915.1. Lineage (NCBI taxonomy): Bacteria > Bacillati > Actinomycetota > Actinomycetes > Kitasatosporales > Streptomycetaceae > Streptomyces > Streptomyces sp. NPDC006326. Next base: position 5,469 of record NZ_JBEXRC010000075.1, read on the forward strand.
CTTCCACTCGAAGGCGGACACCCCGCGCTCCGCGAAGTACGCCACCTGCGCCGCGATCGCCGCGTCCGCCGTCCCCTCGTCGAGGTCCGACCAGAGCACGCCGTTCCACCCGTCGCCCGGTGCGGTCTGCCGTACGACGGCTCCCGCGCGCTCCACCCGGGCCCGGGCCGAGTCCGGCCGTGCCCCGCGGCGCATCTCCCGGTCGTACCGGGCCCGCACCGCCTGCAGTTCCTCGTGATCCATGGTCATCGCCCCCAGCTGACCAGCCGCCGGACGCGCCGCGCAACCGCATTTGCGGCGGGGCGGAGCCGTCGCGGCTTTCGCAGACGAGCCCGGGGGATGTGCCGACGACGGCCCGGCAGGCGCCCGGCATCCCGGAACGTCCTTGCCGGTGGTCAGGCCGGCAACGGTGCGAAGGGGTGGAGTTCGTCGTGGCCGGCGTGCACCACCCTGTAGCTGCGCTCGGGAACCTCGTTCCAGGCACCGGGGAGGTCGCCCAGGGGCTCGGACACGACGAGCCGGGTGTCGTCGGACAGCTCGGACAGGAACGAGGCGTCGGGGTGCAGCGCCCGCAGCGACTCCACCCTCGTGCTGTAGAAGAGCGAGCGCGCGGCTCCCTCGCTGGCGTAGCGGAACGCCCACACCGCCGAGCCGTTCGTGACGGCGACGGTCATCTGCACGGGAGCGGCGATGCCGTGCGCACGGCCCGTCCGCTCCACCAGGCCCACCATCCGGGCCACGGCCGCCGGGGGGTCCTCCTCCAGGCCCAAGGTGAGGACGAGGAAGAACATCACCTCGGAGTCCGTCGTCCCCTCGATGTCCAGGAACAGCCCCGGGTCCACGGCCATGCACAGTTCCCGGCGCAGATGGTGGAAGCCGGCGATGGAGCCGTTGTGCATCCACATCCAGCGGCCGTGCCGGAAGGGATGGCAGTTCGTCTGCTGCACCGCCGTGCCCGTCGACGCCCGTATGTGTGCGAACAACAGGGGTGCGGTGACGTGCTGGGCGATCTCCCGCAGGTTGCGGTTGTTCCAAGCGGGACCGACGTCGCGGACGATCGCGGGGCTGTCGGAGCCGGACTCCGGCGCGTACCAGCCGATCCCGAACCCGTCTCCGTTGGTCGTCTCCACACCCATGCGCGCATTGGTCGTGGGGATGACGGCCGCGGTCGGCCCAGGAGGCCGGTGGCCACGCCTGGCGCGACGCGGGCACCGGGCACTGCGGCGCCGCAGGGTCGGCCGTCCCTGCGTTCAGTATGTGTGCGCGGCTGGTCCCCTGCATCACCCGGCGGGGCGGCACCGGATGCCGGGCCGGCCCCTTTCGCGCCCACCGCGTACGGGGCGGGGTACGGCCCCGCCCCGCGAGGTGTGCGTCTCCCTCACCTCCCCCTCAGGGCCCGGCCCACCGGGGGCCGGACGGGCCGGTGGCTGCACTAACCTCGGCCCGTGAACGACGACTCCCTCTACACCGGCAAGGCCGCGCCCGACGCCGCCACCGACCGCGGCTGGCTCCTCGGCCACTTCAAGGACCCCGCCGATCCGCGCCACAGCAAGGACGTGGAGATCAAGTGGGGCGTCCACCCGCAGGGCGAGGAGCGGGCCCAGTGGGTGACCGGGGAGGAGCGCACCGCACTCCAGGTCCTGATCAGCGGACGTTTCCGGCTGGAGTTCCCCGGCCGTACGGTCGTCCTCGCCGAGCAGGGGGACTACGTCGTCTGGGGCCGCGGAGTCGACCACTCCTGGTACGCGGAGGAGGACTCGGTGGTCCTCACCGTCCGCTGGCCCTCGGTCCCCGGCTACCGCGCCGAGGACTGACCCGCAAGCCCCCGCATCCCCCCTTCCTGTGACGATGCACACGAAGGGGACCAACGATCACGAAACGCTGGGATCGTGGGGGCGTAGACCACCACCTCCGGCCGTACCCGGGCGATCCCCGGGCCCCCGGCCGGGCCTTCACGAGTTCTAGTGTTCTTTCGTCGGGCTGTCTCCCGGTAAAGATCCGAACCACCAGGGAGCACGTCCGTTGGCAGCAATCGCACGGTGGTGCATGCGGCACCGACTGGTGGCCGTCCTGCTCTGGCTGCTCGCGCTCGGCGGGAGCGCCGTCGCCGCAGGGACCGCCGGAGCGGCCTTCTCCAACCACTACGAGGTCCCCGGCACCGAGTCCGGCCGGGCGCACGCCCTGCTCCGCGAGGGCTTCCACGGCCAGGACGGGGACACCGACACCGTCGTGTGGCGGACCCCCGCGCACCAGTCGGCCCGAAGCCCCGGTGTCGAACAGCGCATGACGCGGGCCCTCGACGCCATCGCCGCACTCCCCGGCGTCGGCTCGGTCGCCGGCCCGTACGGATCCGGCCCGGAGAGCGCCGCACGGATCAGCCGCGACGGCAGGACCGCCTACGCCCTGGTCACCTTCGGCCAACCGGCCGACTCCGTACCCAAGGCCCAGGCCAAGGCCGTCGTCGCCGCCGCGAAGAACCCCACAACCGAGGCGGACGGACTGCAGGTCGAACTCGGCGGCCCGGCCATCGGGCTCACCGAGGCGTCCGGCGCCCACCTCGCGGAGGTCATCGGCGTGGGCGTCGCCGCCGTGGTCCTGCTCCTCGCCTTCGGCTCGCTCGCCGCCAGCCTGCTGCCCATCGCCACCGCCCTGGTCAGCGTGGGCACCGCCTATTTCGGCATCACCCTCCTCGGGCACGCCATGGCCGTCGCCGACTTCGCCCCGATGCTCGGCACCCTCATCGGCCTCGGGGTCGGCATCGACTACGCCCTGTTCCTCGTGACCCGGCACCGCAAGGGCCTCAAAGGCGGCCTCCCCGTCGAGCAGGCGGCCGAGCGCGCCGTCGCCACCACCGGCCGGGCCGTCGTCTTCGCCGGGGCCACCGTCTGCATCGCCCTGCTCGGCATGCTGGTACTGCGGCTGAACTTCCTCAACGGGGTGGCGATCGCCGCCTGTCTGACCGTGGTCCTGACGGTCGCCGCCTCGGTCACCCTGCTGCCCGCCCTCCTGTCGTACATCGGCATGCGTGCGCTCTCGCGCCGTGAGCGGCGCACCCTGGCCGCCGAGGGCCCCCAGCCCGAGACGCCCACCGGCTTCGCCGCCCGCTGGTCCGCCTTCGTGGAGCGCCACCCCAAACCGCTCGGCCTCGTCGCCGCCGCGGCCATGGTCGTCCTCGCGCTGCCCACCCTCTCGCTGCACCTGGGCACCTCGGACCAGGGCAACAACCCGGCGGGCTCCACCACCCGGCAGGCCTACGACCTGCTCGCCGAAGGCTTCGGCCCGGGCGCGAACGGCCCGCTCACCGTCGTCGCTCGCCTCGACGGCGCGGGCGACCGGCTGGCCGTCACGCAGCTGGCCGAGGCGCTGCGCACCACCGAGGGCGTGGCCTCCACCGGCCCGGCCGTCTTCAACCGCAGCGGCGACACGGCCGTGCTGAGCGTGGTACCGGACTCCGCCCCGCAGTCCCGGGCCACCAGCGAGCTCGTCGAAAGGCTGCGGCACACGGTCATCCCGCGCGCCGGGCACGGCAACACCATGGCCGTCCACGTCGGCGGCGTGACCGCCGGCTACGACGACTTCGCCGATGTCATCGTCGGCAAACTGCCGCTGTTCGTCGGGGTGGTCATCACCCTGGGCTGCCTGCTCCTGCTGCTGGCCTTCCGGTCCCTCGGGATACCGCTCAAGGCGGCGGCCATGAACGTCGCCGCCGTCGCCTCCTCGTTCGGCGTGGTCGTCGCGATCTTCCAGTGGGGCTGGGGCAGCGAACGGCTGGGCCTCGGCAGCGCCGGTCCGATCGAGCCCTTCCTCCCTGTGATCATGGTTTCGGTGCTCTTCGGCCTGTCCATGGACTACCAGGTCTTCCTCGTCAGCCGCATGTACGAGGAGTGGCTGGAGACCGGTGACAACCGGCGGGCCGTCCGCGTCGGCCTCGCCGAGACCAGCCGGGTCATCAACTCGGCCGCGGTCATCATGATCTCCGTGTTCCTGGCCTTCGTCCTCAGCGGCGACCGGATCATCGCCATGTTCGGCATCGCGCTCGCCGCGGCCGTGGCCCTCGACGCCTTCGTCCTGCGCACCCTCCTCGTGCCGGCCCTGATGCACCTGCTCGGCGGCGCGAACTGGTGGCTGCCCGGCTGGCTCGACCGGAGGCTCCCGAAGATCAGCATCGAGCCCGCGGAACCCGGTCCGCGTGCGACACTTCCCGCGCAGCAGCCCGGTACGCACCCCGCCACGAGCAAGGACGTTGCCGAGCCTGCCGCGACATCCCGGTGACCCGGCGGCCACCCGCCGTATGAGACCCAAGGAAGAAGCCGCATGTTCTCGATAGACCTCGCCGAAGACGCCCAGCTGTTTCCGCTGGAGATCTGGCACGCCGAGGAGTTCCTGACGCACATGGACCGCGGCCGGGAGTACATAGGCGAGCACATCGTCCTCGCGGACTTCGTCACCGACCTCGACACGGCGCAGAGCTTCCTGTCGGCCTACGCGCAGAAGACGGCGGCCGACGGCGGCCGCATCTACGGCATCCGCGTCGACGGCACCCTCGTCGGCGGCGTCCTCTTCCGGACCTTCGACACCGGGACGGGCAACTGCGAGGTCGGCTGCTGGCTGGAGCCGACCGCCGCCGGCCGGGGCCTGGTCACCAAGGCCTGCCGCGTCCTGATCGACTGGGCCTTCCACGACCGCGGGATGCACCGCGTCGAATGGCACGCCTCCTCCGCCAACAAGAAGAGCCTCGCCGTCGCCGAGCGCCTCGGCATGACCCGCGAGGGCGTCCTGCGCCAGGCCTATCCCTACCGGGGAGTCCGCCAGGACACCGAGATCTGGGCGGTCCTGGCCCACGAATGGCCCCCGGCCGTCTGACACCGGGCGCCGCAGGGCCGGCGGACCCGCGGCCGGCCGCGCCGGGCCGGCGCGGCGGCCTCTCAGAAACCTCTCAGACAAGCCGCCTACGGTGCCCCGCATGGACACCACCAAGACCGCCGACCCGACCGCTCCCGACACGGACACCGCCGGAAAGGGCACTGCCGGCGCCGCCGAAGCACGCCCGGCCCTGCAGGACGCCCCCGAGGACACCGCCGCCCCCGCGCCCGCCGCGGACGCGGACGAGGAGCACGACGAGGACCTCGGCGGCGACGAGCTCCCCGGCGAGCAGGACGACCCGCAGGAGCAGCCCACCGGGGTCGGCTCCGCGGCGTCGGCCGTTGTCGCCGCCGGGCTCGGGCTCGTCGCCCTCAGCGGCAGCTGGGTCTCCCGCGTCATCGCCGAACGCCAGACGCTGATCGGCCAGATCGAGTCGGTGAACGCCGCGACCACCGAGGCCAAGATCCAGGCCCTGTACGGCGACGCCTGGCACATGACCGCCCTCGTCAACGGTGTCCTGTCCACGCTCGCCCTGCTCCTCGCCGTCTTCGTCCTGGCCCGTCCCGCCTTCTCCGTCCCCGGCCGCGTCCACCCGACCTGGGTGCGGGCCGTCTCCTGGGCCGCCGTCGCGCTCGGAGCCCTCGGAATCCTGCTGTTCGGCCTCATGTACTTCGACATCCTCGTCCCCCTCCCCAAGGCCGCTTAGGACCCTGCTGCCCAGGACCCTGCTTAGGACTCCCCGGCGGGTACCGGGGATCCGAGCGGCCTCGCCTAAGGCCCCCCGGCTCGTACAGATGCGGCATGCGCCCGATGCCCCGGGACCCCCTGGGACGCGAGTCTCGGATCACACCGAACGAGGTGCCCGAGAACAAGCAACCAGGGAGTACGGGATGTTCGAGTACGAGATCGCCATGGCCCGCCGCGCCGACCTCATCCGCGAGGCCGACGTCTACCGCCAGGTCCAGGAGGCGGCCAGGGCGCACCGCCGGTCTTCGCGCGGCCAGGAACCCGAGAGGCCGGTGAGAGGAGCCCGGGGCCGCTTCACCCGGGCCGCGTGACCGGCACCGCCGCCCCGTGGCGTGGACCGGCCCGTGATGAGAAGCGCACCCGAAACGAGTGCCGCCGGCCAGGACTCCTGTGCGATGCTCGGCGACGTGGAGACCAGATCTGTCAGCCCGGTGTTCGTCGGCCGAGCCGACGAACTGGCCGTACTCGTCGACGCATTGGCGCGCGCCGCCGGCCAGGAGCCGCAGGCGATGCTCATCGGGGGAGAGGCCGGCGTCGGCAAGACCCGCCTCACCGAGGAGTTCCTCTGCGAGGCGGCCCGCCGCGGCGCGGTCGTGGCCGTAGGAGGCTGTGTGGAGATCGGGGCGGAGGGGCTTCCCTTCGCCCCGTTCTCGACGGCGCTGCGCGCCCTGCACCGCCGGCTCCCCGAGGAGCTGGCCGCCGCGGCGGCAGGCCAGGAGGGCGAACTCGCCCGGATCCTGCCGGAACTCGGCGACACCCCGCGCGGCCCGCACGACGAGGAAAGCACCGCCAGGCTCTTCGAACTGACGGCCCGGATGCTGGAGCGGCTCGCCGTCGACCGCACCGTCGTCCTCGTCCTGGAGGACCTGCACTGGGCGGACACCTCCACCCGCCACCTGCTGTCCTACCTCTTCCGCACGCTCACCAGCGGCCGGCTCGTCGTGGTCGCCACCTACCGCGCGGACGACGTCCACCGCCGTCACCCGCTGCGCCCGCTGCTCGCCGAGATGGACCGGCTCCGCACCGTCCAGCGCATCGAACTGCCGCGCTTCAACCGGGCGGAGGTACGCCGCCAGCTCGCCGGGATCCTCGCCTCCCAGCCCGACGAAGCCTTCGTGGACTCCGTCTTCGAGCGCTCCGACGGCAACGCCTTCTTCGTGGAGGAACTCGTCGCCTGCCGGGAGAGCGGCTGCCGCGCCGGGCTCACCGAGTCCCTGCGCGACCTCCTGCTCGTCCGCGTCGAGGTCCTGCCGGAGGCCGCCCAGGGCGTGGTGCGGCTCGTCGCCGAGGGCGGCTCCACGGTGGAGTACCCGCTCCTGCGGGCCGTGGCCGGGCTCACCGAGGACGAGCTGATCGAGGCCCTGCGGGCCGCCGTCGGCGCCAACATCCTCCTCGCCACGCCCGACGGGGACGGCTACCGCTTCCGCCACTCGCTGGTCCGTGAGGCCGTGAGCGACGACCTGCTGCCCGGCGAACGGGCCCGGGTCAACCGCCGCTACGCACAGGCCCTGGAGGCCGACGACTCGCTGATCCGGGCCGAGGAGCGGGTCATCCGGCTCGCCAGCTACTGGTACTACGCGGGCGACGCCGCCAAGGCCCTGCCCGCTGTGCTGGCCGCCTCGGTCGCCGCCCGCCGCCGGCACGCCTACTCCGAACAGCTGCGGCTGCTGGAGCGGGCGCTGGACCTGTGGGAGAGCGCCCCCGAGGAGGTCCGCGAAGCCCTGCGCCCGGTGGACTACACCGAGGTCTACCCGCCCTGCGGCTGCGACCCCGCCACCACCCCGCTCCAGCGGCTCGACCTGCTCGCCGAGGCCGCGGTCGCCGCCCGGTTCGGCGGTGAACGCGAACGCGCCCTGAAGATCACCAAGACGGCGCTGCGGCTGCTGGAGGCGGACGCGGACCCGCTGCGGTCCGCCTGGTTCTGGACCGAGCGATCCCGGCTGGTCGCCGCCCTGGGCCGGGGCGACGGCTGGGAGGAACTCGCCAAGGCCCAGGAGCTGGTCCGGGGGCTGCCCCCGTCCCAGGTGCACGCAGAAGTCCTGGTCCGGGCCGCGGGCTGGGGGATGCTGCACAACCCCGGCCCCGGCAACCTCGACGCCGCCGAACGCGCCGCCGCCTACGCTCGGATGCTCGGCGCCGAGGAGATCGAGCTCAACGCCCGGATCACGGTCGGCTCCCTGCTCACCGACGCCGGCGACCCCGAGGGCGGCCTCGCCGAGCTGCACGCGGTGCGCGAACGCGCCACCCAACTCGGGCTCCTGATGCTCGCAGGACGTGCACATATCAACCTCACCTCTCAGTTGGAAAGCATGGGCCGCTCCCAGGAAGCGGTGGAACTGGCCCGGCGCGGAGCCGAACTGGTCAGTACGTCCCGGCTGTTGGACACCGAGGCGTGGATCTGCGGAAACATGGCGGAGAGCCTCTACAGCCTCGGCCGCTGGGACGAGGCCGCCGAGGCGGCCCGGCGCACCCTGCGGGTCGGCCAGAGCGCCGCCCCGCGCGGCTCAGCCGCCGCCCGCCTGTCCTACCTGGCCCTGGCGCGCGGCGAACACGCCGAGGCCGCAGCCCAGCTCGCCGCCGCCCACGCCCACTTCGGCACCCACGACACCCAGCCCCAGCACCGCCTGCCGCTCTACCGCCTCGCCGTGGGCCTGGCCGCGGGGGAGGGCCGGATATCCGACGTCCGCGCGGAGACCGCCGAGGCCGTCGCCTACGGCTTCCCGCTCGGCCACCACCGCTACGCCTGGCCGCTGCTGCTCGCCGCCGCCTCGGCGGAGGCGGACGCCCTCGGCCTCCCCGCCGCCGACGAAGGCCGCCAGGCCGCCCTGGACGTGCTGCGCGGCGCCGCCCGGGCCCTGGCCACCCCGGTGCCGGTGTGGGCCGCCCACGCCGAATTCCTCCGGGCCGAACTGCTCCGCGCCGAGGCCCGGGACACCGTCGCCGACTGGACCGCCGTCGAGCAGGCCGTGCGCCCCCTGGAGCGCCCCTACCTGCTGGCGCGCGCCCGCCACCGGCTCGCCGAGGCGCTCCTCGCCTCGGGCGGCGCACGGGAGGCCGCGGCCCTCCTGCTCCGCGAGGCCCACGCCACCGCCGACCGGCTCGGCGCCCGCCGGCTCCGCGAGGACCTGGCCCTGCTCTCCCGGAGGGCCCGGCTCCCGCTCACCGAGGCCGGCACACCTCCGGCCCTGCCCGCACCCGACACCGACCCGGCGGAGTCCCTGGGCCTGACCAGCCGAGAACGGGAGGTGCTGCGCCTGGTCGCCGCCGGAAACAGCAACCGCCAGATCGCGCAGGAGCTCTTCATCTCCCCGAAGACGGCCAGCGTCCACGTCTCGAACATCCTGGCCAAGCTGGGCGTCGCCGGCCGCGGCGAGGCGGCCGCCCTCGCCCACCGGCTGCGCCTGTTCGGCCCGGCAGCCGTCCCGGCTACCTCCGGTCCGGCGGCTCCGCGGGGCGTATGAGCACCTTGCCGGAATCCAGGTCTATCGGGCCCCGTCCCGGATCCCCGTCATGCACGTCGGTCCGGGACAGCTCCAGCCGCTTCTTCTCCTCGCGCGTGTGCTTGCGTCCCGGGTTGAACAGCTCCTCGATCATGTTGAACACCGCGTCCACCGCACCTCTCGCCGCGCCGCCGGGGCATGCCGGTTACTGCACCGTCAGCGTCAGGATCCTGTCGTCGCCGGGCTCCGGCGAACCGCGCCCGTCCGTCTCGCTCGTGACCAGCAGCAGCCTGTCCCCGCCGAGCGATATCACCGTCCGCAGCCGGCCGTACTTCCCCTCCAGGAAGGCCTCCGGCTCCGCCGCCAAGGCCGCCCCCGCCAGCGGGATCCGCCACAGCCGCGCCCCCTTCAGCCCGGCCATCCACACCGAGCCCTGCGCCCAGGCGATACCGCTCGGCGACGCCTCATCGGTCTTCCACACCGCGACCGGATCGCGCAGGCCCGGCTTGCCGGCCTTGCCCTCCGCCTCCGGCCAGCCGTAGTTCCCACCCGGCTCGATCAGGTTCAGCTCGTCCCAGGTGTGCTGGCCGAACTCGGACGCCCACAGCCGCTTGTCCTTGTCCCAGGCGAGACCCTGCACATTGCGGTGCCCGTACGAATAGACGACCGAGTCGGCCTCCGGATTGCCGTGCACGGGCCGGCCGTCGGGGGTCATCCGCAGGATCTTGCCGCCCAGCGACTTCTTGTCCTGGGCGAGGGCCTGCTCACCGGTCTCGCCCGTCCCCGCATAGAGCATCTTGTCCGGGCCGAAGGCGATCCGGCCGCCGTTGTGGACGAGTCCCTTGGGGATGCCGCGCAACACCGTGTCGGGCGCGCCCAGTTGCTGGCCGGGCTCCCTGTGCTCGTCATACCGCATCCGGGCGATGCGGTTGTCGGACTCCGTCGTGAAGTACGCATAGACCATCCGGTCCGAGGCGAACGAAGGGGACAGGGCCAGCCCCAGCAGCCCTCCCTCGCCGCCCGGGGCCACCCCCGGCACCTTGCCGATCGGCACCACCTTGCCCGTGGCCACCGCGACCCGGCTGATCGTCCCCCGGTCCCGCGAGGCCACCAGCAGATCCCCGTCGGGCAGCGGGGCCACGCCCCACGGGGACTCCAGGTCCTTGGCGATCTCGCCCGTCACCGTCACCGAGCCCTTGGCCGGCGGTGCGGAGGCCTCCGCCGAACCGGACGGGCCGCTCGCAGAGGGCGTGGGCGCCGCCCGGGGCGGGGACGAGCCCGGCCCGGTGCCGGCGGTGCCCGCCGGGGAGCATCCGGCCGCCAGCAGCGCCCCGCATCCGGCCAGCGCGGCCACCGCCAGCGCCCCCCGGGTCCGGGCGCCCACGGCTCCGTACCCCCCAGGTGTCGCGGAACGCCCCTGCGCCGTGCACCCCTCCGGCTCCTCGTACGCCTCCGGTCCCTCGTACCGCTCGTGTCCCCGTGCCCGTCCGTACCGCATCGTCCTGCTCCCCTCCGGTCCCGCGATCCTGCCCTTCACCCGTCTCAACAGCCGCGGCACTTCCCGAAGTTCCACCACTCGTACACCCGATCGAGTGGTTGTTCCGTCAGTCCCAGGCTCCCACCGCGGACGGCAGCGCCGCGATCTCCGCCAGGTCGCCGGCCGTGAGCCGCACCTGCGCCGCCCCCGCGTTCTCCGCCGCCCACCGCGCCCGGTCGGCCCCCGGCACCGGTACCACCTGCGGCCCCTGCGCCAGCACCCACGCCAGCGCCACCTGCGCCGTCGTCACCCCGGCCCCGTGCCGGCGGGCCACCCGGCGCAGCCCCGCCACCAGCACCTGGTTCGCCGCCATCGACTCCGCCGTGAACCGCGGATGCCGCGCCCGTACGTCCTCCCACTCGAAGCCCTCGCCCGGCCTGAGCGTCCCCGTCAGGAACCCGCTGCCCAGCGGCATCGCCGCCAGGAACCCCACCCCCCGCGCCGCACACCACGGCAGCAGCGTGCGCACCGCCTCCGGCGACCACACGGACAGCTCCGCCTGCACCGCGCTCACCGGGAAGACCTGCTGCACCCGCTCCAGGTGCCGCAACGTCACTGCATAGCCCCGGTCCCCGCGCCGCCCCGCCCCCGGTCCGGCCCCCGCGCCCAGCGCGCAGAACCCGAGCGCCCGCACCTTCCCGGCACTGACCAGCTCCGCCATCGCCCCCCAGGACTCCTCGACCGGAACCTCCGGGTCCACCCGGTGCAGCTGGTAGAGGTCGATGACGTCCGTCCGCAGCCGCCGCAGCGAGGCGTCGCAGGCCCGCCGCAGGTATCCGGGCCGCCCGTCGGCGACGACGTGCTGCTCCCCGGCCCGCAGCCCCACCTTGGCCGACACGAACGCCTCCGAACGGCGCTCGCGCAGCACCCGCCCGAGCAGCAGCTCGTTGGTGAACGGCCCGTACATGTCGGCCGTGTCCAGCAGGTTCGCCCCCAGGTCCAGGGCCGTGTGCACGGTGGCCAACGAGTCCTCGCCGCGGCGTCGCGAGGGGGCGTAGGCCCAGCTCATCGGCATGCACCCGAGTCCGACGGCGCCCACCGTCAGCGCCCCCGCCCCGATCGCCCTGCGCTCCACCCGTGCGTCCCCTCCCGCTCGGCACCAAACTAACGGCTTGATCAGGATCCCTTGGCATAGCCTCGTGATCATGACTGCAAAGACCGCGGACGTGTGGCTCCCGTTCCCCGCCGAGGAGATCGAGGGCCTCCCCGACTCCTTCCGCTACCGCCACTGGGACGGCGAGGAGACCTTTCCGGCCGATCCGGCCGCCTGCGTCTTCTACGTCACCCCCTACATGAAGTCCCCCGAGGTCACCCTGCGGCCCCTGGCGGGGATGCCGGACCTGCGGGTGATCCAGACGCTGACCGCGGGCATCGACGCCCTCGTCGGCGGATCGGGTGGCCTCGGCGGCCTGCGGCCGGGCATCCGGCTGTGCAACGCCCGCGGCGTGCACGAGGCCAGCACCGCGGAACTGGCGCTCACCCTGACCCTCGCCTCGCTGCGCGGCATCCCCGGCATCGTGCGCGGCCAGGACCGCGAGGAGTGGCGGTTCGGCTTCTACGACGCCCTGGCCGACAAGTCCGTGCTGATCGTCGGGTACGGATCCATCGGTGCCGCCATCGAGGACCGGCTCGCGCCCTTCGAGTGCGCACGGATCACGCGGGTGGCGCGCTCCGCGCGCACCACCGCGCGCGGACCGGTCCACTCCCTCGCCGACCTGCCGCGACTGCTGGCGCAGGCCGACGTGGTCATCCTCTCCACCCCGCTCACCGAGGCGACGCGCGGCCTGGCCGGCGCCGACTTCCTCGGCCGGATGAAGGACGGGGCCCTGCTCGTCAACGTGGCCCGCGGGCCCGTCGTCGACACCCCGGCCCTGCTGGCGGAACTGGAGTCGGGCCGGCTGCGCGCGGCGCTCGACGTCACCGACCCGGAGCCGCTGCCCGCCGGACATCCGCTCTGGCACGCCCCGCAGGTCCTGATCACCCCCCATGTGGGCGGAGCCAGCTCGGCCTTCGAGCCGCGGGCGAAGCGCCTGGTGGCGCGCCAGCTCTCCCGGTTCGCCGCGGGGGAACCCGTGGAGAACACCGTCCTGGTCACCAACTAGGCCGCACCCGCACACGCTCCGCATCCGTCCGGGAGCACCCAGTGGTCACAACTCCCCGCGTGGTAACGGAGCGTAGAGCATCTATGTCCCTGAGTGACGAAAGTGGTGTATCGTCCGGAACAAGGGGCTGCGCCACGAACGTCTGGCGCTGGGGAGTGATCGGACATTTTGGGGGGCGACGGGCGATGCACGGCCAATGGACGAAGGATCCGATGCGGCACAGCCGCCGGAGGCGACGATGGGGTGCGCCACCAGCCAGCGAGGGGGACCGGTGAGTGCGCCGGGGGCGGCGCTGCTGGCCCGGCCGCCCGTCCCGGGCGGAGGCAGGAGCCTGGCGATGCAGCTGCTGCTCGCCGTGATCAGCGGGGGATACGCGGTCGGCGCCGCGCTCGGCTGGGGCTCCGAGGAAGTCGCCGAGATCATGGGCGACTTCGGGCTCAGCGCCGCAGCCCTGCTCGCCGCCGTCTCCTGCTACGGCTACGCGCGGGCGATCGACAGCCGAGAGCGGCCCGCCTGGCTGCTCTTCGCCTTCTCCTCCCTGATGGGAGCCTGCGGCAACGCCGTCTGGGGCTGGTACGAGGTGATCCTCGGCGAAGCCGTGCCGAAGCCCTCGCTCGCCGACTTCGCCTTCCTGTGCTTCGCCCCGCCGGCCATCGTGGGCCTGCTCGTCCTCGCCAAACGCCCGGTCACCAGGGCCGGGTGGGTCTGCCTCGGGCTCGACTCCTGGCTCATCGGCGGCTCCCTGCTCACCCTCTCCTGGAGTCTGGCCCTCGCCCACACGGCCCGGACCGCCCAGTCCGGCGCCCCCGGCAGCGTCCCGCGCGCCGCCCTCTCCCTCGCCTATCCGCTGCTGGACATCGCGCTCGTCTCGATGGTGCTCGTCCTGCACTTCCGGCGCTCCGAGAGCAACCGCTCGGCCGTCAACACCGCGATCGCGGCCCTCGCCCTCACCGTGCTCAGCGACGCGCTGTTCACCTCGCCGCTGCTCAGCGCGGGCTACCAGTCGGGGCAACTGCTCGACGCCGGCTGGTTCGCCGGCTCGCTGCTGCTCGCGTACGCCCCGTGGGGGGCCCGCCGGATGCAGCCGGATCCCGGCGCCCCGGCCCGCCCGCCGCTCGACCGACCGGTCAGCCGGCCCATCACGGGCTCGCTGCCCGCCCTCACCCCGTACCTCGCGGCCGCGGTCTGCACCCTGGGCATCCTCTACAACGTGGTGGACGGCCGGAAGGTCGACCGGGTGGTGGTCTTCACGGGCTGCACGGTCGTGATGGCCCTCGTGATCCGCCAGGGCATCATGCTCCTCGACAACATCGCCCTCACCCAGGAACTGGCCCAGAAGGAGAACCACTTCCGCTCCCTGGTCCAGGGCTCCAGCGACGTGATCATGATCGCCGCACCCACCGGCACCCTGCGCTACGTCAGCCCCGCCGCCGCCGGGGTCTACGGCCGGGAGGCCGAGGAGCTGGTGGGAACCGAGCTGGCCACCCTGATCCACCCCCACGACCTGGGCCGGGTGGTCCACGAGGTGCGCCGCTTCCTCGCCGCCCCGCCCGCCGAGGAGCCGACCACCCGCATCGAATGCCGCTTCAAGTCCGGCAGCGGCGAATGGCTCAACGTGGAGTCCACCGTCAACCGCCACCAGGGCGGCCTCATCCTCAACAGCCGCGACGTCACCGAGCGGGTCCGCCTGCAGGCGCAGCTCCAGCACAGCGCCGAGCACGATCCGCTGACCGACCTGCCCAACCGGGCCCTGTTCACCCGCCGGGTCCGCCAGGCGCTGAGCGGGCGCCGGGCCGGGGACCACAGCACCGCCGTGCTGTTCATCGACCTCGACGGGTTCAAGGCGGTCAACGACACCATCGGCCACCAGGCCGGCGACGAACTGCTGGTCGAGGCCGGGCGCCGGCTCCAGGACTCGGTGCGGGCCGGCGACACGGCCGCCCGCCTCGGCGGCGACGAGTTCGCCGCCCTGATCCTCGGCGACGGCAGCCGGGACCGCAGCGCCCGTGAGTACCAGGTCCACGAGATCGCCGACCGGCTGCGCACCACGCTGGCCCAGCCCTACCGGGTATCGGGCCACGAGGTCCGGGTGGCCGCGAGCATCGGGGTGGCCTTCGCCGACCCGGGCATCACCCCTTCGGACCTGATGCGCAACGCGGATCTCGCGATGTACCGGGCCAAGGCGGGCGGCAAGGACCGCGTCGAGCTGTACGCGCCGCAGATGCAGGCCGAGGTCGTACGGAAGGCCGAGCTGGCGGGGCGGCTGCGCAGCGCACTCCACGAGGGCGAGTTCGCCCTGCTGCACCAGCCCGTGGTCTCGCTCGCCACCGGCGCCGTGACGGCCGTCGCCGCGCAGGCCCGCTGGCGTTCCGGACAGGGGATCCTGTTCACCCCGGCGGAATTCCTCCGGGTGGCCGAGTTCAGCGAGGGGGCGCCGCCGCGCCCGGACGCCCCCGCCCCCGGGACCTCCTCCCGCACGGCGGAGCTGGGGCGCTGGCTGCTGGAGGAGGCCGTGGGGCAGGCGGCCGAGCGGCACCGGCTCGGGCACGACGTACCCGTGGCCGTCCGGATGAGCGCCCGGCGGCTGCTGGACCGGTCCATGCCCCTCGGCTCCGTGGAAGCCCTGCTCAACCGGCACGGCCTGCCTGCCGGAGCCCTGATGATCGAGCTGGCGGACAGCGATCCCAGGGTGCCCTTCGAGGAGCTGGAGCGGCGCCTCGCGGCCCTGCGCCGGCTCGGGGTGCTGATCGCCCTGGACGGCTTTGGAAGCGGCTACGCGGCCATCAGCGCCCTGCGCCGCCTTCCGGTGGACATCCTGAAGCTCGACCGCAGCCTGGTCGAAGGGGTGGTGGAGTCCGCCCGCCTCCACAAGATCACCGCAGGCCTCTTGCGGATCGCAAACGACCTGGGCATGCAGTCCGTGGCGGACGGGGCCGACCTGCCCGAGCAGGTCACCGCACTGCGTGCAATGGGGTGTACCCACGGCCAGGGACTGGCTTTTTCCGGCCCGCTCGACGAGTACAGGCTGCGGCGGGCGCTCGTGCGCGGTACGTTCCCAGTACCGGGCGGGGCGGCCCAGCCCGCCTTGGCCGGTGGCTCGTCCAGTGGCTCGATGGCCATGCGTAGAGGCTCACATAATGAGACGCCCGTCCCACCCACTTGACATCCCCCTCCCGCCGGAGGGAGGGTCAATGCCATGCGCACCCGAATTCTCGTACTTGGAAAGCGCGTCGGCTGAAGCTGGGACCTGCATGTCCCCGCTCCACGAACCCGACGCGCTCCCCTCGCTTGCCCACCGGCACGAGGGGTTTTTTGTTGCACTGGCACACCTTCGAATCCGCGTAAAACCCTCAGCTTCGAGAAGAGAATGCCGATGACCGAGCAGGCCACCGGGGCCCACCATCCGCAGCCGCGGCCCCGTTCCGGCGGACAGCCGTCCGCCGCAGTTGAGCACGTCACGGGTGCGCAGTCCCTCATCCGTTCTCTCGAAGAGGTGGGGTGCGACACCGTGTTCGGTATTCCGGGCGGTGCGATCCTTCCGGCGTAC
>NZ_JBEXRC010000076.1:0-21675 GCF_040612915.1 Streptomyces sp. NPDC006326
GGGGACCCTGTGGGAGAGTAGGACGCCGCCGAACAATCATTGCGGGAAGCCCCGCACCAGGTATCTGGTGCGGGGCTTTTCTGCGTTCACGGCCCACAGGCCGTGCAGCCGGACCAGGTTGAGCCCCCTGTGAGGCGTGGGGCTCGTCATCGTGAGGGAGATCCGACCGTCGGTGGTCTCCACCTTCCACCGGTCTTCCTGGTGCTCGGCCAACTCCGCGAGCGGCTCCGCGAAATGCTGTACGCGGCGCACCTGCTCGGGGCTGAGGTCGGCCATCCTGTCCTCCTTTAGGTTTCTCCCATGGGCTATGACCTCGTCATCTTCGACAACGACGGCGTGCTGGTGGACAGTGAGCCGCTGGCCAACACCATCCTTGCCGGGTACCTGACCGAGTTGGGGTTCCCGACGTCCTACGAGGACTCCCTGCGGGACTACATGGGGTCGTCCGTGCACCGGGTGCACGACCTCGTGCACGAGCGGACCGGGCGGAGGTTGCCCGCGGAGTTCAACCAGACGCTGCTGGACCGCACCCTCGCCGGGTTCGAGCGGGAGTTGCAGCCCGTCGCCGGCATCGCCGACGTACTACGGCTGTTGCAGGAGCGCGGGATGCCGTACTGCGTGGCGTCCTCCTCCAGCCACCGCCGGATACGGGCCGGGCACCGGGCCGCCGGGCTGGCGCAGTGGTTCGAGGAGGGGCGGCTCTTCAGCGCGGAGGACGTGGGCAAGGGGAAGCCGGCGCCCGATCTGTTCCTGCACGCCGCCCGCACCCTGGGGGTCGAGCCCGCGCGGTGCGTGGTGATCGAGGACAGCCCGCTCGGCGTGCAGGCCGCCGTCGCCGCCGGGATGGACGTGTACGGCTTCACGGCCATGACGCCGGCCGCCCGGCTGGGCGCTGCCGACCGGCTGTTCGGCGAGATGAAGGAGCTGCCGGGCCTGCTGGAACTCGGTGTGTGAGATCTCTACCCACCGGTAAGGAGCGGGCCTACGCTGTGCCGCCATGACAGACGACGTGCGGTTGCGCCGCGGGCGCGGCTCCCTGGGGTTCAGTTTCTTCGTGCAGGGCGTGACCTTCGCCCTCCTCGTCACCCGGATCCCCGCCATCCAGGACCGGTACGGCATATCCGACGGGCTGCTGCCCGCCTTCCTCGCCGCCGTGCCGGTCCTCGCCGGAGCCGCCAGCGTCGCCACCGAGCACCTCGTCCAACGCATCGCCCCGAGCACCGTCCTGCGCTGGGCGCAGCCGCTCGTCCTGCTGTCCCTGCTGGGCGTCGGAGCCGGGCAGCAGATGTGGCACGCGGCCTTGGCGCTGGGGGTGTTCGGGTTGTCCGTCGGGGCGCTCGACGCCTCCATGAACATGCTCGGGGTCAGCCTCCAGCGGGCGTACGGGCGCAGCATCATGCTCGGCTTCCACGCCGCGTACAGCCTCGGCGGGATCCTCGGGGCTTCGGCCGCCTGGGCCGGGGCGCACTGGCACCTCGACCTCTTCACCTCGTACCTGCCGGCGGTGGTCGTCCTGCTGCCGCTCGCCCTGTACGGGAGCCGGTCGTACGTCGACCAGCAGGCCGGTGCCGGTGCCGGCACCGGGCAGGAGGAGGCGCAGGAGAAGGGGCTCGGGGCCGGCGGGTTCCGGTTGCTGCTGCCGCTGTGCCTGGTGATGGCGGCGGCGTACATCGGGGACTCGACGGTCTCCAACTGGAGCGCCAAGTACCTCCAGGACGTGCTGGGCAGTTCGGAGCAGCTGTCGACCGTCCCCTACAACGTCTACATGGTGACCACGCTGCTGGGCCGGGCCGTCGGGGACTTCGGGGTGCGGCGGTTCGGGGCGGTGGCCGTCGTGCGGATCGGGACGCTGGTGGCCGCCGGAGGGTTCGCGGTCGTCGCGGCGGCGCCCGGGGCCTGGTGGGGGATGGCGGGGTTCACGCTGTTGGGGTTCGGGCTGTGCGTGATCGTGCCGCAGACCTTCGCGGCAGCCGGGCGGCTGTTCCCGGCGGCGTCGGACACGGCCGTCGCCCGGCTGAACATCTTCAACTACGTCGGCTTCCTGATCGGGTCGCCGCTCGTGGGCGGGATCGGGGACGCCTGGAGCTACCGGGGAGCGATGCTGGTGCCGATGGCCCTGGTGCTGGTGACACTGATCCACGCCCGCTCGTTCGGCGCGGACCACGCCCGATACGGTGTCGGGCATGAGCGGCGAGCCGGTGACCGGGCTGTTGATGTGGGACGAGGCGGTAACGAGGTATGACTTCGGACCGAGCCATCCGATGGATCCGGTGCGCCTGGCACTGACCATGGGCCTGGTACGCGCCTTCGGGCTGGACCGGGAGATGGAGGTACGGGCGGCCCGTCCGGCGGGGGATTCCACGCTGCGGCTCGTCCACCGGGAGGACTACGTCGCCGCGGTGCGGGAGGTGTCCGCCGACCCCGGTGCGGCCGACGGTTCGTACGGGCTCGGCACCATGGACGATCCGGCCTTCCCCGGGATGCACGAGGCCTCCGCGCTGATCGCGGGCCAGTCGGTGGCGGGCGCCGAGGCGGTCTGGGCCGGGGAGGCCGGGCACGCCGTGAACTTCGCGGGCGGCCTGCACCACGCGATGCCGGGCGGTGCCTCCGGGTTCTGCGTGTACAACGACGCGGCGCTGGCGATCGCGCGGCTGCTGGAGCTGGGGGCCGAGCGGGTCGCGTACGTGGATGTGGACGTGCACCACGGGGACGGGGTCCAGGCGGCGTTCTGGGACGACCCTCGGGTGCTCACCGTCTCCCTGCACGAGCATCCGAGGACGCTGTTCCCGCAGACCGGCTGGCCGCAGGAGACGGGCGGCCCGGCCGCCGAGGGCTCGGCGGTGAACGTGGCGCTGCCGGCCGGCACGGGGGACGCGGGCTGGCTCCGGGCCTTCCACGCCACGGTGCCGGAGCTGTTGGCCGACTTCCGGCCCCAGGTGCTGGTGACGCAGCACGGGGCCGACACGCACGTCGAGGATCCGCTGGCGCACCTGGCGGTGTCGCTGGACGCGCAGCGGGCGGTGCAGGAGGCCTGTCACCGGCTCGCGCACGAGTACGCGGACGGCAGGTGGCTGGCGCTGGGCGGCGGCGGGTACGCGGTGGTGGACGTCGTGCCGCGGTCCTGGACGCATCTGGTGGGGATCGCGGCGCACCGGCCCGTCGACCCGGCGTCGCCGGTGCCGGAGGCGTGGCGGGACCAGGTGTACGCGCGGACCCGGCAGCCGGCGCCGGCCAGGATGACGGACGGGCGGAGCGCCGACTGGCGGGACTGGGAGGCGGGCTACGATCCGGCCGATCCGGTCGATCAGGCCGTACTGGCGACCCGCCGGGCCGTGTTCCCGCTGCGGGGCCTGCTCACCTGATCCGCTGCCGGGCGGCCGCGCCCGGCCGTGCAGCATCGTTACGCCAAGTGTGGGGCGGTTCGGCGTAATTGATGAGCCGACAGGTCCGGTTTGGCAGCATCGGAAGGGTGTTGAGCACCGGCGCGTTACGTGCGCATCTGCTGGCCGCCCGGTTGGCCGGGCCCGTCGCGACCTCCCGCGAGGAGAGCCTGCGCAGCTACCGGCTGTTCGCGGCGCGGGATCCACGGGTGCTGCTGGGGCTGGAGCCGGAGTGGGGGTGGGGCGAGGGTGAGCTGCTGGGGCTGATGGCGCAGAAGTGCGGGGTCTCGGCCGATCCGGCGCACGTCAGCGGCCCGGACGTGATCGACCCGGAGCGGACGCTGGAGGCGTTGGAGGCGTTCGCGGCGCGCCTGGGGGAGGCGGCCCGGGCGAGGGCGCCCGTACTGTTCGGGACGGGTCACCCGCACCGTCTCCTGGAGTTCTACGCCAGTTTGGCCGGGGCCCTGTCGGCGGCGGGATGTGATGTCCTCACCCCGGCGCAGGGGGCCGGTGTCGACATGGCGACCCGGTTCGGCGTACGCAGGCACAGCCTCGATTACGTACGGGGGGTCGCGCTGGTGCGGGAAGGCGGCGCGCGCCCGCCGGGGAGTGCCACCGGCGCGCACACCCACTCGCCGCTGCCGGTTCGGATCGCCCTGGGGGCCCTCGCAGAGGCCGGCGGGCCGCTGCCGGAACTGGTGGTGGGGGATCACGGTTGGGTCTGCGGTGCAGGTCAGCTCGGTGTGGAGGCGATCGGGCTGGCGGATACGGACGACCCTGCGCTGTTCGTCGGGGAGGCGGAGGGGCGGGTGTCGGTGGCCGTTCCGGTTGATGACGCGGTGCGCGCGGACTACTACCTTCCGCTCACGCGCTATGTACTGGACCGGGCGCGTCTGACCGGCGCGCAGGAGTGGCCGTAGCTCCTCTTCCCCACTCGTATCACACGCCCCTACTCTGGGGAGTGAGCGTGCGACGACGAGGAGTAACCGGAGGGGAAGCCGGTGCCCGTCATGCGCGGAAGGTCAAGGTGTGTCATGGCTGCTGGCGAGAGGCCTCTTTCCGAGGTTCAGTTCCTGACCGTGGCGGAGGTCGCCTCGGTGATGCGAGTGTCGAAGATGACCGTGTACCGCCTGGTGCACAACGGCCATCTGCCCGCGATCCGGGTGGGCCGGTCCTTCCGGGTCCCCGAGAACGCGGTTCACGAGTACCTCCGAGAGTCCTATGTGGGGGTGGAATCGGCCTGAGACTGACGCTCCGGCAAACTCTCCGATCCCCTCGGATTACAGGCTGAGAGCTCGGGCGGGTAGGCTAGGCCGACGTAGGTCGTGTGGGCCCAGACGCCCCGCACCGATCCCCGCTGGCGCGGGGATGTTCCGAGAAGTGAGCGAGGGTAGTCGTGGGCTCTGTTATCAAGAAGCGGCGTAAGCGGATGGCCAAGAAGAAGCACCGCAAGCTGCTCAAGCGCACCCGCGTCCAGCGCCGTAACAAGAAGTAAACGGCAGCTGTACGTGTTCTCCGCAGCCCCTCCACCATCCTGGTGGAGGGGCTGCGGTGTAGGCGGGGTTGGCGGAGGGCGACGAGGAAGGCACTGAGCTCGTGGGGAAGGTCGTGCTCGTGACCGGGGCAGCCCGGCAGCTTGGAGGCCGCTTCGTGCGGCGTGTCCAGCGTGATCCGGAGGTCGAACGGGTCATCGCGGTCGATGCGGCCCCGCCGCCGCACCGGCTCGGATCGGCCGAGTTCGTCCGTATGGACATCAGGCAGTCGTCCATCGCCCGGGTGCTGGCCGAGCACGCGGTCGACACGGTGGTCCATCTGGCGGTCACCGGCAGTGGTGCGGGGCCGGGCGGCAGCGGGAGCGCCGTCAAGGAGACCAACGTCATCGGGACGATGCAGCTGCTGGGGGCGTGCCAGAAGTCGCCGACGGTACGGCGGCTGGTGGTGAAGTCCAGTACGAGTGTGTACGGGGGCGCCTCGCGGGACCCGGCCGTGTTCACGGAGACCACGCAGCCCAAGTCGCTGCCGTCGGGCGGCTTCGCGAAGGACGCCGTCGAGGTCGAGGCGTACGTGCGGGGCTTCGCGCGAAGACGGCCGGACGTGGCGGTGTGCGTACTGCGGTTCGCGAACATCCTGGGGCCGTACGCGGACTCCGCGCTCGCCGAGTACTTCTCGATGCGGGTCATGCCGACGGTGCTGGGTTATGACCCGCGCCTGCAGTTCGTGCACGAGGACGATGTGATGGACGTGCTGCGGCTGGCGGCGCAGGAGCCCCGGCGGGGAACGCTGAACAGCGGGACGTTCAACATCGCGGGTGACGGCGTGCTGCTGCTGTCCCAGTGCGCGCGACGGCTGGGGCGGCCGACGGTGCCGCTGGTGTTGCCCGCGGTGACGTGGGTGGGTTCGGCGCTGCGGGCGGTGGGGGTCACCGATTTCTCCCCGGAACAGATCAGACTCCTCACGCACGGGCGGGTCGTGGAGACCGCGCAGATGCGGGACGTGCTGGGATTCAAGCCCATGTACACGACGGCCGAGACCTTCGCCGACTTCGCGCGCAGCCGGGGCGGTGGGCTGCTGCCGCCGGAGCGGATGGGCCGGGCCGTGGACCGGGTGGCGGCCGTGCTGAATGTGGACGGCCTGGACGTCGAGGGTGCCGGAGCCGGAGCCGTAGAGGCCGGAGAGGGAGCGCAGCGATAGTGGCGGACGCCAAGGTCATTCCGTTCGACGAGGACCGGCCGCGCAGGCGGGGCCCCGGGTCCCGGAAGGTACGGGCGGTGCCGGCCCAGGGGTCGGCGGTGCAGGCCGCCGAGCCGGCGGCGGCAGCCGCGGAGCCCGCGGTGGAGCCTTCGGGCGGGGAGCCCGGGCCGGGTTGGGAGCGGCGGCTGGCCGGCGGGCTGGCCTTCCTGCGGCGGCGGATCACCGGGGACTACGAGGTCGACGACTTCGGCTACGACAAGGAGCTGACGGACCAGGTCCTGATGTCCTTGATGCGGCCTTTGTTCGACAAGTACTTCCGGGTCGAGGTCAGGGGCATCGAGAACGTCCCGGCCGAGGGTGGGGCGCTGATCGTGGCGAACCACTCGGGGACGCTGCCGCTGGACGGGCTGATGATGCAGGTGGCGGTGCACGACCGGCATCCGGCGGAGCGTCACCTGCGGCTGCTG
The DNA here is from genome assembly GCF_040612915.1 of Streptomyces sp. NPDC006326. NCBI lineage: Bacteria > Bacillati > Actinomycetota > Actinomycetes > Kitasatosporales > Streptomycetaceae > Streptomyces > Streptomyces sp. NPDC006326. The sequence goes on from NZ_JBEXRC010000076.1 coordinate 6,539, forward strand.
GCGGCCGATCTGGTGTTCATGCTGCCGGTGGTGAACGAGCTGGCGCGCAAGGCGGGGCACACGCTGGCGTGTGCGGAGGACGCCCAGCGGCTGCTGGAGGCCGGGGAACTGGTCGGGGTGATGCCGGAGGGCTTCAAGGGGATAGGGAAGCCGTTCGGAGACCGGTACAAGCTCCAGCGGTTCGGCCGCGGCGGGTTCGTGTCCACGGCGCTGCGGGCGGGCACGCCGATCGTGCCGTGCTCGATCGTGGGGGCGGAGGAGATCTACCCGATGGTCGGCAACGCGAAGACGCTGGCGCGGCTGCTGGGGGTTCCGTACTTCCCGATCACGCCGACGTTCCCGTGGCTGGGGCCGCTCGGGGCGGTGCCGCTGCCGACGAAGTGGACGATCCAGTTCGGCAAGCCGATCCCTACGGACGGGTATCCGCCGGAGGCGGCGGAGGACCCGATGCTGATGTTCAACCTGACCGACGAGGTGCGGGAGCAGATCCAGCACACCCTGTACAAGCTGCTGGTGCAGCGCCGGTCGGTGTTTTTCTGAGCCGCAGCCCGTCGGCGCCACAGCCCGTCGGCCCTTCGGTCCCCGTGCGGGGGGCCGAAGGGCCGACGGCCGTCCGCGTGCCTACTCGGCGTCCTCCGCCTTGATGCCCAGGCCCGGGAGGAGTCCCGGGAGGAGCGGCGGCAGGGTGATGTCCGGCTGCGGTGCGGCCGGGGAGGCCGAGGGCGCCGGGGTGCCCTGGCTGCCTGGCGGGTGCAGCAGGTCTCCCGCGCCGCCCAGCAGGCCGCCGGGCGCCGTGGACGGCTTGGCTCCGGTCGCCGGGGGCGGGGTGGCGCTGGACGACGGCGCGCCCGCCGCTGGGGCGGACTGCTGAGGGGCGGCGGGAGCACTCGGCGTGGCCGGGGTACCCCCCGTACTGCGCGCCTGTTCCGGCGCCTTGGGCAGCAGGCCCTGCAGCGGCGCCACGTCTTCGTCTATGGCCTGGAAGACCGACTCGACCTCTCCGCCCACGTCGGTGAGCTGCGCCGGGAGCTTCTGGCGGAGCCGGCCCCAGGCGTCGCGGTGCGAGCGGGAGAACGTGGACAGCGTCTGGATCGGGCCGAGCGAGCCGTCCCGTTCGTACGCGGCCTGGAGCAGGCGGTGCCCCTCGGCCGCGTCGTGGCTCATGCCCGCGAGGGCCCGGCGGATCGCGCCGAGCGACTCGTGGTCCAGTACGCCGGTCCGGCCGCGCTCCATCAGCCGACGGGCCTCCGACAGCCGGTTCGAGGCCTGGTCGAGATAGAGCTCGCCCCGGTCCGCGTCCTCGTCGGCCATCCCGAGCTTGAGGTCCTCCATGCCCCGCTTGATGGGGTACAGGGAGTCACCCGGCAGGGCGTCCGTGCTGGCAGCGGCCACGCCGCTGAAGGCCCCCGCGGCCACACCTACGGTGAGGCCGCCCGCTGCGATGCCCTTGGACCAGCGGGAGCGGGGCCGCAATTTCCGGAGCGAGGTCGCCCGGTGGGCGCCGCGGCCGGTCCGCTGCTCGGGCACCTGAGGGTCCGCAGCGGCACCGCCCCCGGCCCTCTCTTCCCTCACCATGGCCTCCATGGCGGCCACGAGCTGCGCTCGCTGCACCACTTTGACCTCGGGGTCCAGCACCGGGCGCGGCATTCTTTCGCCGAGCACGCTCGCCAGGGCCAACAGCCGCTCGTGGTCGGCAGATTCGGCAGGTGCCTCGGACTGCTCGGCCGCCGAGTCCGGTTCCGAAGGGTCGGACGGGGTCCGATCCTCCAGGGCCTGGGCGAAGGCGTTCGCCCGCCGGTGCGGAGTCACGTTCGCGATCACTGGCGGCACCTCCTCTCGTCATGACGATCGACTCCCCAAGGTGTCCGGAAGGTTGCCTTCCTTGAGCACATCCACCCTTTCGAGTGAGCGGCTTCGGGCAGGGCGTGTCCACAGGGAGCCTGCATTCCGCACAACGAGCGGCGCGGCACTTGGGTTACGGACGAAGGATGATCGGACCACAGCGTCATCGAGGGGTCACCGGTTGTGGATGAGGGGAAGAGACGGGAGGTGTGGGGGAGGGGTGTCGGGGCCGGCGGTGGGCCAGGGGGGCGGGGTCAGCGGGCGTCGTCCGGGAGCAGGCGGGCCAGGGTGCGCACCGCCCGGTACTGGAGCGTCTTGATGGCGCCCTCGTTCTTCCCCATCACCCGTGCGGTCTCGGCGACCGACAGGCCCTGGAGGAAGCGCAGGGTCACGCACTCCTGCTGCTGGGGATTGAGCTTGCGTACGGCTTCCAGCAGGGCGGCGTTGGAGAGGGACTCCAGGACCGAGTCCTCGGGGGACCGTTCCACCTCGTTGGCGTCCAGCATTTCGCCCGTGGTCACTTCGAGGCGGAACCGGCTCGACTTGAAGTGGTCGGCCACCAGGTTGCGGGCGATCGTCACGAGCCAGGCCCCGAAGTCGCGGCCCTGCCAGGTGAAGGTGGAGATGCGGCGCAGGGCGCGCAGGAACGTCTCGCTGGTGAGGTCCTCCGCGGTCGCCTTGCCGCCGACGCGGTAGTAGATGTAGCGGTAGACCGTGTCGCTGTACTGGTCGTAGAGCCGGCCGAAGGCGTCGGCCTCGCCGGCCTGTGCGCGCTCGACCAGGTCCATCATGCGGGCCTGGTCGCTGTCCGCGGTGGGGCGGCGGGCGGCGGGCGCGCTCGTGCCGGTGGCCGTGGCGCCGGCGCCTCCTCCCGTACGACCGCGTCTGCCCACCGTCGCTCCGCCATCGGTCAGGGCATAGCAAGGACCGGCCGGGCCGAGGCCGGCAGGGACCGCGGCGGCGAAGGCGGGGACGGCGTACGCGGTGGGGACGAAGCCGCGCAGGTGGTCGAGGACCGTTGCGCGCAGCGTAGCCAGGCCCGAGGCGTCAACCCCGACAGGTGGGTACACGGGACTCCCAGAGGCAGAGCTTCCATCACGTGCAGTGCGGGACCGTTCACCCGTCGTGGCGACAGATGGCCGGTGGCATGCGTTTGAGGAGAATAACGCTTCGTACAGGCAGCACTACACCCAGTTGCTCAAATCACCGGTTCCGACACTTCTGTTGCGTGTCGAAGGCATATTCGGTCGCAGTTGGTGATCGATTCCTGATCGGTTGGGTACGCGGAATGGACGCTTCCACGTTGGCTCGCGACCGAGTGGAGCAGGCGTACGGGTCCGTCCGGCGGTCCGGGGGCGGGGCGCGGCGGAGTCCGCCGCGGCGGGGGCCCCGGGGGCGGGGCGGCGCAGGTCGGCGCAGGGGGCCGCTGCGGCGCAGGCGGCGGCCGGAAGAGGGGTGGTGGGGTTACTTGCGGCGGCGGTGCAGCGCGATGGCGGCGGCCGCACCGCCGGCGATCGCGCCGACCCCGGCGGCGGCCGGGACGCCGACCTTCACGGCCTTGCGGCCGGTGCGATAGTCGCGCAGCCGCCAGTCGTGGGCGCGGGCATGCTTGCGCAGTTTTGTGTCGGGATTGATCGCGTACGGATGCCCGACCAGCGACAGCATCGGAATGTCGTTGTGCGAATCGGAGTACGCCGCGCAGCGTTCGAGGTCCAGGCCCTCGGCGGCGGCCAGGGCGCGGACCGCCTCGGCCTTCGCGGGGCCGTGCAGCGGCTCGCCGACGAGGCGGCCGGTGTAGATGCCGTCAACGGACTCGGCGACGGTGCCGAGCGCGCCGGTCAGGCCGAGGCGGCGGGCGATGATCGTGGCCGTCTCGACGGGGGCGGCGGTGACGAGCCATACCTTCTGGCCGGCGTCGAGGTGGGCCTGGGCGAGGGCGCGGGTGCCGGGCCAGATCCGCTCGGCCATGTACTCGTCGTAGATCTCCTCGCCGATGGCCATGAGTTCGGAGACCTTGTGGCCCTTGACGATGGACAGGGCGCTGTCGCGGGCGTCCTGCATGTGCTCGGGGTCCTCGACGCCGGCGAGCCGGAACCAGGCCTGCTGCCAGGCGAAGCGGGCGAGTTCGCGGCGGTCGAAGAATTCGCGCTTGTACAGGCCGCGGCCGAAGTGGAAGATCGCGGCGCCCTGCATGACGGTGTTGTCGAGGTCGAAGAAGGCGGCGGCGAGGTCGTCGCCGGCGACCGGGAACTCGGGTTCGGCGGGCGGCTGCGGCGCGGGTGCCTCCGCCTCCAGGAGCTGCGCGGTCTTGCGGGCGGCCTCGGCAGAGGCCTCGCCTGCAAGCACGCTCCGCGCGGTCGCGGAGCGCCTACGGGGGGTGAGCCATCCCAGAGCGGCCATGACGCGAGCATAGCCACTGTGTTCGGGAGTTCCCGCACCGATGGGGTGCGGCCGCGTGAACTCTTCGGGGCGCTGGTGTGACGGGGCGGCGCGGGAGAATGGGGGCATGAGTCTGCTGCGGCGTAAGGAAAAGAAGCGTCCCGGCGAGCGCATGGTCACGCTCGTGGGGAAGCCGGGGTGCCACCTGTGCGATGACGCGGAGGCGGTGATCGAGGAGGTCTGTGCCGAGGTCGGCGCGCCGTGGGAGAAGAAGGACATCACGCAGGACGCGGAGCTGTACCGCCTGTACTGGGAGCAGATCCCGGTGGTCCTGGTGGACGGCGAGCAGCACACCTTCTGGAGGGTGAACCCGGACCGGCTCCGGCGGGCGTTGGAGGGCTGACCCGGCGGGCGGTTACCATCGTGGGCGATTTGTGGGGTCTCGGGGGCGTATCGATGAGGAGTGTGTACCGTTTTGCCCCCCTCGGGATTTGAACGGGTTCGGCGTGTTGTGCGTTCCCGTCCTGTGCACCCGGACCGCGTGACCCCGGTCACTTTGCGCGGACAAAGCGGACACAATCTTTGTGCACGCGTTCACAAAGACATAGCCTGCTGTCGACGGGGCGGTCTTGGGACAAGTGACCGCCTGCAGCCCCGCTCATCCCGCAGGAGCATCGTGGCAACTGGCCGAACTCACCGACCGGCGACCCGCAGCCGAGGTATTCCCGAGGCCACTGTCGCCCGGCTTCCGCTGTACTTGCGCGCACTCACCGCGCTCTCCGAGCGATCGGTGCCCACGGTGTCCTCGGAGGAGCTCGCGGCGGCCGCCGGAGTGAACTCCGCCAAGCTGCGCAAGGACTTCTCCTACCTCGGTTCGTACGGTACGCGCGGCGTCGGCTACGACGTCGAGTACCTCGTCTACCAGATCTCCCGCGAACTCGGCCTGACCCAGGACTGGCCGGTCGTCATCGTCGGCATCGGAAACCTCGGCGCGGCCCTCGCCAACTACGGCGGCTTCGCCTCCCGCGGCTTCCGCGTCGCGGCCCTGATCGACGCCGACCCGGCGATGGCCGGCAAGCCGGTCGCGGGCATGCCCGTCCAGCACACCGACGACCTTGAGAAGATCATCGAGGAGAACGGTGTCTCGATCGGCGTCATCGCGACGCCCGCCGGGGCGGCCCAGCAGGTCAGCGAGCGGCTGATCGCCGCCGGTGTCACCTCCATCCTGAACTTCGCGCCGACCGTGCTGTCGGTGCCGGACGGCGTCGACGTGCGCAAGGTCGACCTGTCGATCGAGCTGCAGATCCTGGCCTTCCACGAGCAGCGCAAGGCCGGCGAGGAAGCCGCGACCGCCGACGAGGCCGTCGCCCCCGCCGCGACCACCGTCCCGCCCGCCGCCGCCACCGCGGCCGCGCAGGCCGCCGCCGTGCGCAAGGGCGGCCCCGAGGGCGACGTCCCGGCGGTGATGCCGGCATGAGCCTGCTGGTCGTAGGGCTGAGCCACCGCAGCGCCCCCGTGAGCGTGCTGGAGCGCGCCTCCCTGTCCGCCGACGCCAAGGTCAAGCTGCTGCACGACACCCTCGCCGCCGAGCCGGCGACGGAGGCGGCGGTGCTCGCCACGTGCAACCGCATCGAGCTGTACGCGGACGTGGACAAGTTCCACGCCGGTGTGGCCGAGCTGTCGACGCTGCTCGCCCAGCACAGCGGGGTGGCCCTGGAAGAGCTCACCCCCTACCTGTACGTGCACTACGAGGACCGGGCCGTCCACCACCTCTTCTCGGTGGCGTGCGGGCTGGACTCCATGGTGATCGGCGAGGGCCAGATCCTCGGCCAGATCAAGGACGCGCTGGCGCTGGGGCAGGAGCTCCACACGGCCGGCCGGCTGATCAACGACCTCTTCCAGCAGGCGCTGCGGGTCGGCAAGCGGGCGCACTCCGAGACCGGCATCGACCGGGCCGGACAGTCCCTGGTGACCTTCGGGCTGGAGCAGCTCACCGCCGGGCGGGAACCGGTGGACGCGTGGGCCGCCGGCAAGCGGGCGCTGGTGATCGGAGCCGGGTCGATGTCCTCGCTGGCCGCCGCCACGCTCGCCCGCGTCGGCGTCGCCGAGATCGCGGTCGCCAACCGGACCGCGGAGCGGGCGGAGCGTTTGGCTGAGATTCTGGTTGCCTCAGGCACTGGGGTGACGGCCCGCGCCGTTGCGATGGCCTCGGTCGCGGACGAACTGACACGTGCCGACGTGGTGGTGTCCTGCACGGGCGCCACCGGACTGGTGCTGACGGCGGAGGACGTGGCCCAGGCCGTGTCCGCCGCGCCCGCCCAGCTCGCCCCCGCCGCGGACCCCGCGCCGCAGCCCGGGCCGTCGGCCGGAACCGGCACGCCGCAGGCCCTCGGACTCGACCCGGAGGTCGTCGCCCGGCTCGTCGCCGCCGCCCGGGCGGGCGGACGGCTCGTGGACGCCGGAGCCACGCGGGTCATCACCGCCGGAGCCGACCGCGACGGGTGCCCCGTCGAGGTGCCGGCCGGTGACGGGCGCTCCGCGCTGACCGGCGTCGACGCCAACTCCCTCGAACTGCACGGCACCTGGGCCGACCAGGGCGAAGCAGCCGCACAGCGCCAGCCCCGCAGGAGTGCGCGCAGCCAGGTCGACGCGGCCCCCGTACGCCTCGCGCTGCTGGACCTCGCCATGCCGCGCGACATCGACGCCGCCGTGCACCGCATCCCCGGCGTACGGCTCGTCGACATCGAATCCCTCGCCGAGGCCTCCGCCGACGCGCCGATGGCGGCCGACGTGGACGCCGTACGCGCCATCGTCGCCGAAGAGGTCGCGGCCTTCGGGGCGGCCCAGCGGGCCGCCCACATCACGCCGACCGTCGTCGCCCTGCGCGCGATGGCCGCCGAGGTCGTCGCCATGGAAGTGGCCCGGCTCGACGGACGGCTGCCGGACCTGGACGACCGACAGCGCGCCGAGGTCACCCAGACCGTACGCCGCGTCGTCGACAAGCTCCTCCACGCGCCGACCGTGCGCGTCAAGCAGCTCGCGAGCGAACCCGGCGGCGCCGGCTACGCCGAGGCGCTGCGCGAACTCTTCGACCTCGACCCGCAGACGGTGGCCTCCGTCAGCAGGGCCGATGCGGACACGGCCGGCCAGGCCGAACAGAACCACGACTCAGGACGGGCATCATGAATCCACGTCTCGACCAGCCTCTCCGGCTCGGCACGCGACGCAGCAAGCTGGCCATGTCCCAGTCCGGCCACGTCGCCGACGCGGTACGGGCGATCACCGGCCGGCCCGTCGAGCTCGTGGAGATCACGACCTACGGCGACGTCTCCCGGGAGAACCTCGCGCAGATCGGCGGCACCGGCGTCTTCGTCACCGCCCTGCGCGACGCGCTCCTGCGCGGAGAGGTCGACTTCGCCGTCCACTCGCTGAAGGACCTGCCGACCGCACAGCCCGGGGAACTCGTGATCGCGGCCATGCCGCGGCGCGAGGACCCCCGCGACGCCCTCGTCGCCCGGGACGGCCTGACCTTCGAGCAGCTGCCCGACGGAGCGCGGATCGGCACCGGCTCGCCGCGCCGGACGGCACAGCTCAACCACTACGCGCAGGCCCTCGGCAAGCGCATCGAGACCGTCGCCATTCGGGGGAATGTCGACACCCGCATCGGATTCGTCCACGACGGAGAGCTGGACGCCGTCGTGCTCGCCGCCGCGGGACTGAACCGGATCGGCCGCAGCGCGGAGGTGACCGACTACCTGTCGGTCGACAACGTGCTGCCGGCCCCCGGCCAGGGGGCCCTGGCGGTCGAGTGCCTCGCGTCCGACGCGGAGCTCGTGGCCGCGCTCGGCGAGCTCGACGACCCGTTCACCCGGGCCGCCGTGACCGCGGAGCGTTCCCTGCTCGCCGCCCTGGAGGCCGGCTGCAGTGCACCCGTGGGCGCGCTCGCCGACCTTCTGGCCGACGGGCAGATTGTCAATGAAATGCGCCTGCGCGGCGTCGTCGGAACCCTCGACGGCTCGACGCTCGTGCAGCTGTCCACCACCGGTCCCGTGCCCCAGTCGTACGACGAGGCCATGGCGCTCGGCCGCGAACTCGCGGACGAGATGCTGGCCAAGGGCGCGGCCGGTCTGATGGGGGAGCGATCGCTTTGAACCCCTCACGTCCGACCACCTCCGCCTGTCCGGCCGTCGCCGCCCACGGACACGTCACCTTCCTCGGTGCCGGCCCCGGCGACCCGGGTCTGCTGACGCTGCGCGCCGTCGAGGCGCTCGGCGCCGCCGACGTGCTCATCGCGGAGCCCGACGTGCTCGACGTCGTGCGTACCCATGCGCGCACGGGCGTCGACACGCCACAGCTGACGATCGCTGACGAAGCGTCAGCGGCCGCCGGACTGCCGGTGATCCGGGATGCGGCCAATCTTGTCATGGAGGCCGCGCGCTCCGGCAGGCGGGTCGTCCGAGCCGTCACCGGAGACCCCGGACTCGACGGCAACGCGGCCGCCGAGATGCTCGCCTGCGCCACCGAAGGCATCCCCTTCGAGGTGGTGCCCGGCGTCGCGACCGCCGTCGGCGTGCCCGCGTACGCCGGTGTGCCCCTGCGCGGCGAGGAGGGCGCGGACGTACGGTTCGTGGACGCCCGCAACGCCTCGCAGCGCTGCTGGAGCGAGGTCGGCGCCAGCGACGGCACCGTCGTCGTCTCCGCGACCCTGGAGACGGTGCCCGGCGCCGCCGCCGAGCTGGTCGCCGCCGGGCGCAAGCCCGAGACCCCACTCACGGTGACGGTGGCCGGCACCACGACCCGCCAGCGCACCTGGAACGCCACCCTCGGCACCATCGCCCAGGTCTTCAAGCAGGGCAAGGTGCTCCCCTCCCCCGAGGGCGCCCGCCCGGTGATAGCCGTGGTCGGTGAGCAGGGCGCCGCCGCGCGCCGCGAGGAGCTGGCCTGGTTCGAGTCGAAGCCGCTGTTCGGCTGGCGGGTCCTCGTACCGCGCACCAAGGAGCAGGCCGCTTCGCTCTCCGACCAGCTGCGTTCGTACGGTGCGGTGCCCCACGAGGTGCCGACCATCGCCGTGGAGCCGCCGCGTACCCCGCAGCAGATGGAGCGGGCCGTCAAGGGCCTCGTCACCGGACGCTACGAGTGGATCGCCTTCACCTCGGTGAACGCCGTCAAGGCCGTGCGCGAGAAGTTCGAGGAGTACGGGCTCGACGCCCGCGCCTTCGCCGGGATCAAGGTCGCGGCCGTGGGCGAGCAGACCGCGGCCGCTCTGGTCGAGTTCGGCGTGAAGCCCGACCTGGTCCCCAGCGGGGAACAGTCGGCCGCCGGACTGCTGGAGGACTGGCCACCCTACGACCCGGTCTTCGACCCGATCGACCGCGTCTTCCTGCCGCGCGCCGACATCGCTACCGAGACGCTGGTCGCGGGCCTGATAGAGCTCGGGTGGGAGGTCGACGACGTCACCGCCTACCGCACCGTGCGCGCGTCGCCGCCGCCCGCGGACACCCGCGAGGCGATCAAGGGCGGCGGCTTCGACGCCGTTCTCTTCACGTCGTCGAGCACGGTGCGCAACCTGGTGGGCATCGCCGGGAAGCCCCACAACGTCACCGTCATCGCGTGCATCGGCCCGGCCACGGCGAAGACGGCGGAGGAGCACGGCCTGCGGGTCGACGTCCTGTCGCCGGAGCCCTCGGTGTCGAAGCTGGCGGAGGCGCTGGCCGAGTACGGCGCGGCCCGCCGCGAGGCGGCCAAGGAGGCCGGCGACCCGGTGTCCCGTCCGAGCGAGCGCCGCCCGGGCGCACGCAGGCGGCGCACCACCTGAGCGGCTTAGGCGGCCGCACGCGGTCCGGAGCAACGGTCGAGGGGCCCGGGTGCACACGCACCCGGGCCCCTCGCGTCTTCGTCATCCCGTTGTGCGGCGGGTCGGAGTCCCGAAAGGATCACCCCCCTACGAGGTGTGCCGACGGGGGAGCGGATGACGGACGGGGACGCGCGGCTGGTGGCGGCGGTACGGGCGGGGAACCTCCGGGAGGTACACGCCCTGCTGGGGCCGGGTGGGAACCCCGACGCGGCCGACGAGTACGGGCTGCCGGTGCTGTACGCGGCGGTGGCCTCACGCAAGGACGGAATCGCCGAGGCCCTGCTGGGGGCCGGAGCCGATCCCGACGCGATGGACGCGGACGGCGTACCCGTCCTGTGCACGGCGGTGGCCGCGTTCGCGCACGAGACCGTCGCGGCCCTCGTGAAGGCAGGCGCCGATCCGGACCGGTTGCTGCCGGACGGCACGACCCCGCTGCTGCGCGCCGTCGAGGGCGGCTCCCCTGCGACGGTCCGGGCGGTCCGCGGAGAGGTGCTGCGCCTGTCGGTGGCGCAGCGCGAGCGGCTGCTCGTGGCGGCCCGCCACTGGTACGAGACGGGGGCGGAGGAGGAACTGCGCAGCCGTACGGGGGCCACGGGGCCGGCGGAGTGGTCGTCCGTCGAGGAGGAGTGGTGTGATGTCGAGCAGGTGGCGCTCGGCGGAGTGACGGTCCGGGCGGGTCACGGGGCCGTCCTGACCGAGCTGGAGCTGGCCTTCGGGATCCTGACGCCGGTGGAGGAGCTGGTGGCCCGGGCCGTCCGGCACCCCGATGTCTGCCATGTGGACTGGTCCGCTTCCTGCTGGTGGCTCGTGGAGCGCGGCGACAGGGAGACCTGGTCGGCGGTGGTGGCCTTCCGGCACCATCCGTCGCCCGGCCACCGCCGGTTCGTGGTCGAGTACCTGCAGACCAGGGACAGGGCCGTGTCGGTGAGCCACGGAGTGAACCCGTACCAAGACGAGGAGGCCCGCCTCCTCAAGGCCTGGGCGGTGGAGGAGACGGACGGCGGGGTGCTCGCCGTGGTCCTCGACACCGTCTCGGGCGAGGGGTACGACGAACCCCTCGCTCTGCGGTACGCGGGGCACCCGAACCCCCGGGTGCGGCGGGAGGTGCCGTACCTCTTCGACGCCCCGCTGACACCGGAGGCCACCGCCGCGCTGTTCGCCCTGGCCGGTGATCCGGACCCGGAGGTGCGTGGGCACGCGGGGGGCAGGCTCGGCCGCGAGCGGGGCGCCACGCCGGAGATCCGGGCGGTGGTCCTCGGTCTGCTCCGCGACCCGGACCCCGCCGTACGGGCCACGGCCGGGGCCGTCCTGGCCGCGGGCGACGACCGCACGCCGGAGGCTGCGGAGGCGCTGGTGGCGCTGCTCGCGGAGGAGGACCAGGAGCTACGCCTGGAGGGCGCGTACGGCCTCGCCCGGCGCGGCGACCCGCGCACGCGGGAAGCGTACGAGCGGGTGGGCCCCCTGGGCCCCCAGCACGAGCACGACCACCGCCGCAGCGGCCGGTGGCTCTAGCGGCCGACCCAGCGCGTCAGGCCCGCCCAGGCGGCGGGGGCGAGGGTGAGGGTCGGCCCGTCGGCGACCTTGGAGTCGCGGACGTGGACCCCGTCGGCGGGGCAGGTGGCGACCTCGACGCAGGCGCCGCCTTCGCTGCCGCTGTAGGAGGACTTCCGCCAGGCGTAGGCCACTTCCAGGCACTGGCCGCCCTCGTCGCCGCTGTAGCTGGACTTGAACCACTTCAGTGGGGTGCTCATGACTCTCCTAGCAACCGGTCCAACAGGTCCTTCGTCTCCGCGAAGTTGAGGGCCTGTGACCGCAGCATCGCATATTTCTGAGTCAGGATGCTGACCTCGTTCGGGTCGCGTACGAGGAAGCTGCCGCGCTGGGTTTCGGAGTAGGCGAGGTGCTGGAACTCGGGGGTTTCCAACAGGATGAAGGGGCCGTCGAGGCCCGCGTGGGCGGTGACGCCCAGGGGGAGCACCTGGAGGGAGACGGTCGGCCGGTCCGCGCAGGCGCGCAGGTGACGCAATTGCTCGCGGTAGACCTCGGTGCCGCCGATGCGGTCCCGCAGGGCCGCCTCCCAGACGATGAAGCTGAGGGTCGGCGGGACCGGGCGGGTGAGGATCTTCTGGCGCTGGATGCGGTGGGCGGTCTGCCGCTCTATCTTCTCCTCGCCGACGAAGGGGACGCGGCAGCCGAGCACGGCCCGGGCGTAGCTCTCGGTCTGGAGCAGGCCCGGCACGGTGAGGGTGTCGTACCAGGACAGGGCGAGGGCCTCCGCCTCGCGCTCCATGTACTCCTCCGCCCAGGCCGGAACCATGTCGACCTCCGGGAGGCGGTTCGCCGCGACCGCCAGCAGGTCGGGCAGCCCGAGGATGCGATCCATCTTCTCGGCGACGTTGGGCATCAGGACGCGCCTGCCCTGCTCGATCGAGGCGACGGTCTCGACGTCGACGTGCAGCGCCTCGGCGAGGACGCGCTGCGTCATTCCCTTGGCGGTTCGGGCCGCGGCGACCAGCGCGCCGACCATCTTCATCGCCGTCTCGTTGGGCCGGGGCCTCTTGCGTGGTGGCATACCTGTGAACTCCCCGCGTGCGCATGCGAGATACCCGTACCAACCCGTACTCGTGAAGGAGTACGGGTTGCTCGTCTCGCCCACGCTAGTCACGCACCGCGACCATCGTCCCGTGAACGTGGAAATCCATCCGGCCATGCTGCGCGAGCGGTACTTCCCCCGCAGCCGCCAATCGGTCCGCTCCACCAGGGAGTTCGCAGCGGAGACACTTCACGCATGGGGTGTCACATACCGCCGGGACGACCTGTTGCTCTGCGTGAGCGAGCTCGCGACCAACGCCCTGCTGCACGGCGTGCCGCCCGGCCGGTCCTACCGGCTTGGGCTGCTGCTCTTCGAAGGCCTGGTCCGGGTGGAGGTGGCCGACAGCGGGGGCGGCCGGCCGCGGATCGCGGACCGGGACCCGAGGGCGGAGGGCGGGCGGGGGCTGCTCCTGGTGGCCGCGCTCGCCGAGCGGTGGGGGGTCGCCCCGCGCAGGCCCGGCAAGGTGGTCTGGTGCGAGCTCGCCGTGGGGGCTGCGGGCCCTGCACCCCCCGGGCTCTAGGCTGGAGGCGACTGCTGTCCAGGCTCGAAGAGGCGACTGAGTATGAGCGCGTACGGATCCTTCCCCGGCTCGCGGCCCCGCCGGCTGCGCACCACACCGGCGATGCGGCGGATGGTCGCGGAGACCCGGCTGCACCCCTCGGACCTGATCCTCCCGGCCTTCGTACGGGAGGGCATCAGCGAACCCCTGGCCATCTCGGCCATGCCGGGCGTGGTCCAGCACACCCGGGACACGCTGCGCAAGGCCGCCGTCGAGGCCGTCGAGGCGGGCGTCGCGGGGATCATGCTGTTCGGTGTCCCGGCGGACGAGAACAAGGACGCCCTGGGCACCGCGGGCACCGAGCCGGACGGGATCCTGCAGGTCGCCATCCGCGACGTGAAGGCGGAGGTGGGCGACGAGCTGGTGATCATGTCCGACCTGTGCCTGGACGAGTACACCGACCACGGCCACTGCGGCGTCCTGGACGAGCACGGCCGTGTCGACAACGACGCGACCCTGGAACGGTACGCGGAGATGGCCCAGGTCCAGGCGGACGCGGGCGTCCACGTGGTCGGCCCGAGCGGGATGATGGACGGCCAGGTCGGCGTCATCCGCGACGCGCTCGACGAGACGGGCCACGAGGACGTGTCGATCCTCGCCTACACCGCGAAGTACTCGTCCGCGTTCTACGGTCCGTTCCGGGAGGCCGTCGCCTCCTCGCTGCAGGGCGACCGCAAGACGTACCAGCAGGACCCGGCGAACGCGCGCGAGTCGCTGAAGGAGCTCGCCCTCGACCTTGAGGAGGGCGCGGACATGGTGATGGTCAAGCCGGCCGGCCCCTACCTCGACATCCTGTACCGCGTCGCGCAGGCGGTGGACGTGCCCGTGGCGGCGTACCAGATCAGCGGCGAGTTCGCGATGATCGAGGCGGCCGCGGAGAAGGGCTGGATCGAACGCGACCGCGCCATCCTGGAGACCCTGCTGGGCATCAAGCGGGCCGGCGCGGACACGATCCTGACGTACTGGGCGACGGAGGTCGCGGGCTGGCTGCGCGAGACGCGCTGACGGAGCCCGTCAGCGCAACGGCCACACGCGGGCGGCACCGGGCGGGGGCCCGGTGCGCCAGCACCGCCAACAGACGAGGGCCCAGGCAAGGGCCCTGGCACGCACCCCGGCCCTAGGCCACCGTCTCACTCGCTGCGCTCTGCCCATGGGGGGAGCGTAGGGAGCGTGAGGGCGGGGGCGGAGGGGGCGAGGAGGAGTCCGTCAGCTCGGCGCGGGCGTCAGGACGGCCAGTCGACGAGGGCGGCGAACACGAGGTAGTCCAGGACCACGGCGGCGGGCGCGCACAGCGCGAGCACGACGCGCCGGGCGGCGTTCCGCCGCTGCCAGGGGAGCGCCCAGCAGGCCACCAGCAGGACCAGGACGACCAGCAGGCCGGCGGTGAAGACCGAGAAGGCGACCTCGTAGGAGGCGTCGAACCGGTCGGCGACGGCGCCGTTGCAGGAGTCGCAGGCCATGGGCGAAAGCCCGACGATGAAGAACGATACGAGGGCCGCCGGCAACGTCACGAGCGTGGACACGAGTGGCGCGACGAAGGCGCGGCGGTGGGGGGCCTGGGGGGAGTCGGGCGGGGGCGTAGAGGCGGGCGAGGCGTCCGGGGCGGGGTGCTCGTTCATGGACCGTAGTCAACTGCGGCGGTGGGCCCGGCACATGAGCGCAGATACTCACGTCGGGGGTGGCTTCGGGGGGTGGGGGGTGAGTAGGGGGGGATGGCGGGCGGGGGCTCCGGGGGGCGGGACCCGCGCCGGGCATCGGAAGGTGGAGCGGGGGCTTCGGGGGTCGGGATGCCCGGGGGCGGGGTCGGAGGGGGTTCGGGGGCGTCCCGTCAGTCCACTGTCCTTCCGTGTCGGTCCGGGCCGTCAAGGGCGCTCTCTTCGTTCGCGTCGCTTCGCGATGGCCTTCGGCCA
>NZ_JBEXRC010000077.1:0-21095 GCF_040612915.1 Streptomyces sp. NPDC006326
GCGTGCTCCAGTGGCAGCGCGACACCCTGCGGATGAAGTGCGCGGGGCTGACGGACGAGCAGCTGCGGCGCAGGGCGGTCGCACGCGCGGGCCTGCTCGTTGCCGCGGGCTGTCGGGTGATCAGCTTCCCGAGGAGATGTTGCCCGACAGGACCGGGATGTTGTCGAGGATGTGCGAGAGGGTCTCGTCGCCCTTGGCCTGGGTGGAGTTCTCGGCGCACTGCTGGTTCTGCGGGTTCGAGGCGACGTTGATGTCCTGGACGCCGATGTTGGCGATGAGGGCGATCAGCGACTGCGCGTTGACCTTGGCCGGCAGGCCGACGCAGAGCTTGTTGAGCGAGCCCTGGACCAGGCCCAGCTGCGGGCTCATCGCGCCCTCGGTCTCCTGGTTGCCGTAGATCTGGGTGGCGCCGTTTCCGTTGACGGTGTTCACGCCGTTGTCGTTGCCGATCGCCATCGCCGGGGAGGCTACCGCGGCGCCGACGCCCAGGACGGAGGCGGTGACCGCGGTGGTGGCCATGAACTTCTTGAACATGTGGAGATCCTTCGCTTCGCGATGACGCTGGTGGCTGCCCCCGGCGGGACATGCTGATCAACTGCCTTCGGTGCGAGTGGTTATCCCGTGTCACCCGACTGGCCCAGCGCGCCACCGCGAGGGCCGGGGCGTCCCCGGATGCCCCGGGCGCCGCCTGCCCCGCGCCCCGGCCCGGACCCCGGGCCGGGGGCGGTGTTCATCCGGTCTTGCGGCGGGTCTTCTTGTTCTTGCCGCCCGCGCCACCGCTGGTCCCCTGGATCTTGGCCCGGCTCTGGTGTGCCTGCTGGGACTGAGCAGTGCGCGCGTTGCGCTCCAGCGCCTCCCGGAACTTGCGCTTGGCCGCATCGGCCGCCGACTCTTCCTGCGGGGGCTGTGCATCCGTCATGGGTCCTCCTGAGGTGATCATCCGAAGCCGCCCCAGTCTGTCAGCAGGACCAGCGGATGCCCAGACGGGCTTGAGTCTCCCGTAAGGGGAGACGGCAAGGTGAGGGACATGAACGGCGACACGCTCCACTCGATCGGCGAACTCGCCCGGCGCACCGGGCTGACGGTGAAGACCATCCGGTTCTACTCCGACGCCGGGATCGTGCCGCCGACCGACCGCAGTGCCGCCGGCTACCGGCTCTACGACATCGACGCGCTCGCCCGCCTCGACCTCGCCCGCACGCTGCGCGACCTCGGCTTCGACCTGGCCGCCGTACGCGCCGTACTGGACCGGGAGACCTCCCTGCCGGAGGTCGCGGCAGCCCACGCCGACGCCCTGGACGTGCAGATACGCACCCTGCGGCTGCGGCGGGCGGTGCTGCGGGCGGTGGCCCGGCGCGGCGCCTCACCCCAGGAGACGCACCTCATGCACCGACTTGCCCGGCTCTCCGCGGCCGAACGGCACCGACTCGTCCACGCGTTCATCGACGACACCTTCGCGGGCTTCGACGCCAACCCGGAGTTCGTGGCCATGCTGCGCTCGGCGATGCCCGAACTCCCCGACGACCCCACCGCCGAGCAGGTCGAGGCGTGGGTGGAACTCGCCGAACTCTGCCAGGACCCCGATTTCCGCACCGCCGTCCGGACGACGGCCGCGTACCAGGCGGCGGAGCGGGCCGACGGCGACACCACCGGTCTGCACCACGAGCTCACCGAAGCGGTGTGCGCGCGGATCGAGGAGGCCCTGGCGGCGGGCGTCCTGGCGGGCCCGGCCGAGGTTGTGCCCGTCAGCGACGCCCTGACCGCCCTCTATGCCCACGCCTACGAGCGCGCGGACGACGGGGACCTGCGGCGGTGGCTGCTGGCCCGTCTGCAGACCGCCGCCGATCCGCGCGCCGAACGCTACTGGCGGCTCCTGGCGACCATCAACGGCTGGCCGCCCTCACCCCGTCTCGCGCCGGTGGTCCCCTGGTTCACCGCGGCCCTCCGGGCCCGGGAGGCCGCCTGATCACGGCCCGGACGTGCGGACGTCCCGACCTCCGTGTGGGAGGGCCGGGACGTCCTGGTGCACTTCGCTTGACCGCCGTGTTCAACGACCGGCGGCCGCCGGGGTCACGGCCCGCCGTGACGGCTTTTGCCGGTCGTCAGATGGTGAAGGGCTTCTGGCCGAGGAATTCGGCGCCCGGATTGCCCGTCGTGTAGAGGTTCGGGATCTGGTTCGCCGGCATGTGCTTCTTGATCTCGCGGTGGAAGTCCGCGTAACCGCCGCTGAACGCCCCCTGGTTCCAGACGCGCAGCAGCTTCTCGGTGAACAGGCCGTTGATCCTGCCGTCGGAGGCGACCTGGTCGTCCTGGCAGGCCGCGATGAGCACGGCGGGCACGCCGTCCCCCTTCGTCCCCCGCAACTCGCTCTGCAGCTCCCGGAAGAACTGCCTGTTGCGCTCGTAGTCCTGCTGCTGTTCGACCACGGGCATCAGCCGGACGGCGGCCTGCGTGCCGGCCGCCTCCACGGCCTCGATGGCACTGCCGCTGTGGCAGCAGTCGAGCAGGGAGACGACGCGGACGCCGTCGTCGAACCGTCCGAACTCCCGGTGCAGCTCGTCGTCGAGGAACTGGCGGTCGAAGAACACCAGCGTCTCGTCGAGCTCGTCCGGCTCGTCACCCTCGGTGTCGGGCATCTGGCCCCCGTGGCCCGAGTAGGTGAACAGCAGGATGTCCCCGCTGCCGAGCTTCCCGGCCGCCGTGCGCAGTGCGTCCGTGATGTTGTCGGCGGTGGCCTCCTTGGTCAGGATCACCGTGTCGTCGAAACCGGCCGCGCGGGCCAGGGCCGCCATATCGCGCGCGTCGTTCTCACAGGCCACGAGCTGACCGTCCCAGCCGCCGTACCTGCGGGGGTCGACACGGTTGAGACCTACGTGGATGGACAGTCCTGCGGGCATGGATCCTCCAGGGGGCGGGTTGGTGCTGCCTCGCAGATCGTTCCGCGGCACGCGGGCCGCGCAACCGCACCCCGCGCAGCGCCCCCCGATCGGCCCGCCCCCTTTCGCCGCCTTGCCGCCCCACACCCCCGGTGAAAGCATGAAAGGGAGCAATCGGTCCGTCTACCGCCCGTTGGGGCGGCCGGGTAGGTGCGGTATGCCGCTCAGGGAAACGGAATGGGACCTGGTCACCACCTGGGTGCAGGAGTTCTACCTCACGACCCTCGACCCCCGCGACGTGCTCGCGGATTCCGGGTTCTCCCAGGAGTTCATCGGGAACCTGCCCCTGACCAACAAGAGTGCACCGAACGCCGTCGCGCTCGTCCGCGCCGCGCGCCGGAGCATCGCCACCCAGCGCCTCCTCCTTGAGGTGCTGGCCGGCCTTCCCGACCTGAGCTCCCTGCCCGCGGGAGCCGAAGCCGAGGCCTTCCGCGACCGGCTGCGGGAGGACGAGCAGGCGCACTCCTCCGACCAGGACCACTTCCTCGCGAGCGTCCTCAGGAACGGCACCGAGGTCTTCATCGACCGTGACGACCTGCGCAGGACCCTGCGCGAGTTCCACGACGACCCGGACAGGGCGGTGCTGGTGGTCGACGGGGAGCCCGACAGCGGCCGCTCGTACACCTACAGCCTGATCCGCCACCTCGGTCAGCACTGCGGATTCCGGCCGGTGCGGGTGACCCTGTCGCGCACCTCGACCGCCAAACAGGTGGTGCGGCGGCTGGCGGAGTTCGTCGAGGACCCCCGCACGCCGATCTTTCCGTTGAATCCGGCACCGTTGAACGATCCACTGCCCTCGCTCGACGACGACGTCTACCGGCTCGTCAGCCGCGCGACCGCCGCGGACGAGCGGTTCTGGTTCGTACTCGACGAGTGCGACAAGCTCGACATGACCAGCGACGTCTGTGACTGCATCGGCCAGCTGGCCCAGGCCGTCTTCGATTTCACCCCGGTACGGGAGGAGACGGTGCCCCGGCTGGTGCTGCTCGGCTACGGGCCGACGATGCGCCAGCTGCCGTACGAGATCAAGAACACGAGCCGCGACACGGCGCGGATCGTCGACCCCGAGGACGTGCACGCCTTCTTCCGCCGGTTCTTCACCGACGCGTTGCCGCCCCCGGCCGATGCCCAGACGGTCGCCGGCCTGGCCGACGCAACCGCCGCCGCGGTCCTCCAGGCGGCCCGGAGCCCCGGCGAGGACAGTTACATGCGCAAGCTCTCCACCGCCGCCGAGCGGGCGATCCGGGCCTACCGGTGCCTGCGGCCCGGCGAGGACTTCGCCGCCCGGCTGCGCCAGGAGCTCTCGGCCGGCGGGGAGGCGCACCCGCCCGCCGTGGCCGACGCCCGCCGTGCCTACCGGGAGGCAGCCTGCCTGCTCGGCGGGTTCGACCCGACGCGGCTGCGGCTGCCGGGCGAGCAGGAGAGCAGCGGCCGGGCCGGCCTGGAACTCGTCCAGGACTGCACCACCCTGAGCGCGGCTCCCCGTACCACCTGGGCCCTGCGGCAGGAAGTCCGCGAGGCCGCGCTGAGCGGCCTCGCCGGCCCCGAGGCGGCCCGGCGCGTCCTGGAGGCCAACACCGGGCAGTTCCCCGAGGAGGCCGGGCCCGAGCGCACCGCCCTCGCATACCTCTCCGGCCGGCCACCGGCCCTGGACCGGCAGAACGCCGACGAACTCGCCGACACCCTCCAGGCCGTGCTCTGGCTCTCCCTGGTCCCGCACACCACCGGCCTCCCCGATCCCGAGCGGGTCCAGCGGCTGCTGGAACGCGCACGGCTGCTGCAACCGCTCCGGCGGCTGGTGGCAGGCAGCTTCTGCGGGCGCACCCGGGAGCTGGAACAGCTGCGGACGTACGCGGGCCTGCCCGCGAAAGGCCCGCAGGCGCCCGACCGGCAGCCCCCGCTGCTGATCCACGGCACGGGCGGCATGGGCAAGAGCACGCTCATCGCGAAGTTCCTCCTCGACGGCCTCGCCGAGGCCCCCTCCCCCTTCCCCTTCGCCTACGTCGACTTCGAACGGCCCACCCTCTCGGTCCACGAGCCGGCCACCCTCATCGCCGACATCGCCCGGCAGCTCGGCATCCAGTTCCCCGGCCACCGCGCCGCCTTCGACGAGCTGGCCGGCGCGTGCGAGGAGACCGTCCGCATCCAGCGCGAGGAGCAGAACAGGGTCGACGAGCTGTACGAGGTCTCCACCACCCGCTCGGAGGCGGGGCGCAGCGCCGCCGAGCGCTTCCAGTCCCTGGCACGCGCACGCGAGGCCGACCTCGCCCGCCGGGTCGCCGCCCAGGCCGAACGGGCGGTGGCCGGTACCGCGGGCACCGCCGGCCTGCCGCTGGTGATCGCGGTGGACTCGTTCGAGGAGGCCCAGTACCGGGCCAACCCCGTGCTCGGCCGGATGTGGGCCATGTGGGTCGCCCTCCAGGAGGCCTACCCGCGGCTGCGGTTCATCGTCGCCGGCCGGGCCACCGTGCACCACCCGGCGCGGGCCGCCGAGCCGCTCTCCATCGCCCTCGAAGAGCTCCAGCCGGAAGCCGCCGTCGAGCTCCTGGTGTCCTGCGGGGTCGAGGACGTCTCCGTGGCCCGGGACCTGGCCGGCCGCATCGGCGGCCACCCCCTCAGCCTGAAGCTGGCCGCGCAGGCGGCCGTCCTCGCGGGCAGGGACGCCGCATCGCTGGCGGAGCTGGTCCAGAGCCTGCCCGCCCGCCGCCGGTTCTTCTACCGCAAGGTGGACCAGATGCTCGTCCAGGGCATCCTCTACGACCGCATCCTCAAGCGCATCGCCGACCGCGAGGTCCGCGCCCTGGCCCAGGCGGCCCTGGCCCTGCGGACCATCACCCCCGAACTCGTCAAGGACGTCCTCGCCGAACCGTGCGCCCTGCGCGTGGACTCCCTTGAGGAAGCCGGCCGCCTCTTCGGCCGGCTGGCCCGCCTCGACATGGTGGAACCGGCCGGACCGGGAGCCGTCCGCCACCGGCCCGACCTGCGGACGATCATGCTGCACCTCTCGGACACCGCCCGCACGGACCTGATGCGCGGCGTCGGACAGCGTGCGGTGGACTACTACGCGGCCCGCACCGGCCCGGAAGCGCGCGCCGAGGAGATCTACCACCGGCTGCGCCTGAACGAGAACCCCCGGACGGTGGAGCAACGCTGGGAGCCCGGGGTCGAGCGCTACCTCCACCACGCCGACCAGGACGACATGAGCCCCCGCTCGGCCGCCTTCCTCACCGGCCGCCTCGGCGGGTACGCGTCCGACCGGACGATGCACGGCGCCGACCAGGAGGACTGGGAGCGGATGGTGGCGGACGAGGTGGAGGGCCTGCTCGCGCAGGGCTACACCGGCGAGGCGTCCGCCCGTCTCGCCGAACGCCGCCCCTGGCTGCCGGGCAGCCGGCTGTACCCCCTGCTCGTCGAAACCCTCTCCCGCAGCGGACGGCGGGCCGAGGCCAGGGAAGTCGCCCAGGACGCCGTGGACCGGGCACAGGAGGCCGGAAACGCCGACGCCCAGCTCGAACTGCTGCTCCAGTCCGCACGCCTGGCGCAGGAGGACGGGGAAGTGCAGGCCGCCGCACGCGACCTCATCGAGGCGGAGGACCTCGCGACCGGCCTCGGCCGGCACTTCGACGCCATGGGCGCCATGCTGGCCCGGGCCCAGTTGACCACCTCGCCCGGAGGCGACCCCGAGCTCGACCGGCGTCTCGCCCGGCAGCTGCGGGAGCTGCCCGACGAGGCGCTGGCCGAGCAGCCGGTCCTCGTACGGGCGGTGGCCGCCGAGGTGGGCCGGCAGGACCCGTCCGTACTCGACCACACCCTGAAGGTCGTGGGCCTGCCGGAAGCCGACGACGGGGTCCTCGACACGCTCGCGGAGTCCATCAGCCGGGTGCTGTCCCACCAGCCCGCGCTGCGCCACGCCGTCGCGAAGATCCTGGGGAACCCCGCGGACGTCCCGTCGGCGCAGCAGCCGGAACCGGCGCGCGCCCTGCGCGAGGCGCGCAGCCGCGGCAGCCTCGACCGGATCGCGCGGCGGCTGCTCGTCCTGCGAGACCAGAGCGGGGAACTCCTGTCCGGCGTCGCGACCGCCATGGACGCGGGCAATCCGGCCCAGCCCTCCCCGGCGCCACCCCCGTCGGCCGAAAGGAACGGCCCGCGAGCGGCCTGACCGACCATGAGCGAACACGCCTACCTCACGATCGACGAGATCACCCGCCTCACCGACGCCGCCCTGGAGGCCGGACTGGCCGACCCCTCCGTCCGGGCCCTGCTGCTCGAAGGCATCATGCCCAGATACCGGGGGACCCTGCCGCTCATGGCGGCTCCCGTCAGGCAGGTGCAGTCGGACCTGAACGCGATGAACCACGTGGAGCGGCTGGTCGACGGCTCCGTGCCGCTGGAGATGTGGCTGCGCAACGCGCTCTCCCAGACCGTCCAGGCGGGGCCGCTCGCCGTCTTCCAGCGGGCGCTGGACGAGGTGGCGCGCGAGGCGGCGGGCGAGCCCGACGTACCGGCCGCGCCGCCGGCCGGGGAGACCAAGGAGGAGATCGTCAACTGGGACGACACGGTCCCCTTCGAGTTCCTGCGCGGCGGCGATCTCGCGGGCACCTCGGTCGCCCGGATCAAGGTCCTCCCGTACCGGGCGGGCTCCCCGCTGCAGCCGGGCGGCTTCCCCCACGCGGGGACCGGCTGGCTCATCGCCCCGGACCTGCTCGTCACCAACCACCACGTGGTCAACGCCCGCACCCGCAGCGCCACCGAGCGCGGCGTCGTGGACCCGGCGGACCTCCTCCTGCAGGCGCAGAACTCCCGCTCCCGCTTCGACTACGGGGCCGACGGAACGGAGACCGAGGAGGTGGCGGCCAGCGACCTGGTCGCCTGGGACGAACGGCTGGACTACGCCGTCCTGCGGCTCACCGCCCAGCCCCCGCGCCGCGCGCTGCGGGTCGCGACCGAGCCGCTGACCGTGAGCCGGGACCAGCCGGTGGCCGTCAACATCATCCAGCACCCCGGCGGTGAGCCCAAGCGGGTGGCCCTGCGCAACAACCTGGTCTACGAGGCCGACGAGCAGGACGTCCGCTACTTCACCGACACCCGCGGCGGCTCCTCCGGATCGCCCGTCTTCACCGACGACTGGCGCGTGGTGGCGCTGCACCGCGGCGCGCGGCGCGCCGAGAACGTCGTCTTCCAGGGGAAGACGACCGCCTTCGTCAATGTCGGCACCCAGATGAGCAGCGTCCTGCGCCACCTCGCCGAGCACAGTCCCGGGGTCCGTGCCGAGATCGCGGCGGCGCAGTCGGAGCTCTCGTAAGCAGAAGCTCTCCCGAGCAGGAGCTCTCGTCAGCAGAACGGTACGGAGGTGGCCCGAGATGCGCGCCAGCCGATCACCCGTCGCGACCGGCCCGGAGCAGGTCTTCCGGGACCTGCGCGAGGTCGCCGAGCGGGTCCGCGAGGGCCTGGACGCGGAGATTCCCGAATCGGCCGAGGACCTGCCCGCCGACCGGGCGCCGGCCGGGCAGATCGGCCGCTTCGCCCAGCAGGAGCGGTCCAGGGTGTTGAGCGCCGGGGTCAGCGGGCTGGAGAAGCTCGCGGCGGGGCGGGATGACGAGATCGACGAGGACGAGTACTTCGGGATGGAGGCGATCGTCCTCCTCGAAGGCCGCCCCGCCCTCCTCGTCCAGGGCCGGGACTTCCCCTCCCAGCAGGGGGACTGGGCGGTGCTCGACGGCCAGCGGGAGGGGATCTGCCAGTCCATCGCCCGCGTGGGCCGCGTCGAGGTCGCGGGGCATCCCAGCCTGGACTGGGTGGGCACCGCGTTCCTCGTCGGTCCCGACGTCGTCATGACCAACCGCCATGTGGCGGCGGAGTTCAGCCGCGGTGACGGCGCGGGCTGGAGCTTCCGGCAGGGCATGAGCGCCCGCCTTGACCTGGCCGAGGAGTTCGGCGCCGCACCCGGCGACGGCTCGCTGGAGTACGCCGTCACCGAAGTCGTCGGCATCCACCCCGAGGTGGACATGGCCCTGCTGCGCGTGGACACCGCCCGGGGCGGTTCCGAGCCGGCGGGCCCGGTCGCCGTGGCGGCCGATCCGCCCGCCGACGTGCCGGGCCACCCGGTCTACGTGATCGGCTACCCGGCGGAGGACGGCCGGCGCAACGAACCGGAGGCCATGCGCCGGATCTTCATGGACGTCTACAACGTGAAGCGCCTCCAGCCCGGCACGACGACCGGGCTGGTCCCCGGGGAGCTCACGGTGAAGCACGACTGCTCCACCCTCGGCGGCAACAGCGGTTCCCCGGTCTTCGACCTGCTCGACCACCGCGTCCTCGGCCTGCACTACGGAGGCCGGTACGGCTTCGGCAACTACGCGGTCCCGCTCTGGGAGCTCGTGGAGGATCCGCTGCTGGAGCGCGCGCAGGTCAACTGGGTGTGAACCGCGGGGTCAGCCCGGGGTGACGCGCAGCGCGTCGCCGACCAGGCGGACGGCCCGGGCGAGCCGGCCCAGCTGCTGGAGTTCGACGGCGTACATCCTGATCGAGTTCTCGATGACGGACTCCGCCACACCCATGGAGGGCAGTTCGGCCCTGCTCGTCTCCAGGGCCACCCGCACGGCGCGCATCTCGTGCTGGAGCTGCAGCTGCGCGTGCCGGGTCAGGAGTACGGGGCTGCGGGTCAGGGTGGAGTAGCTGCCGTAGCGGGCCGGCAGCAGGTCCCGCAGCCAGCGCATGGCCGTGCGCTCCCAGTCGTGGGTGCCGGGGGCCTTGACCTGGCAAGGCCAGTCCGGGCTGAGGGTGGTGGAGGCCGTCTGGCGCATTCTCGTCGCTTCCGAGTGGTGTCGAACTCTGATCGAGACGTGGGTGCGGCGGCCCGGTCCAGGGGTTGACCGGGGCCGCCGCGAGCGCTCTGGTGGATCCGACAGCCGGGGCCGGACACCCGGGCGGGACGTGAGGAGGAGCATCCCGTCCGGGTATCCGTCCGGGAGAGCGTGGGGTCGCTCTCCTTGGCATCGGGTGGATCCGGCGCGCTGCTCAGTAAACATATATACCGTCGAGTAAACAAGAGAATGAAAAATTACATGCGCTTACACGGCGTGAAAGTGGACCATGTCATTCCGGGGTGAATCGGGACGCAGCGGGCGTCGGTGTCCGCTCTTAGAGGAAGAAACCGTGCTGGTCCGCGACCTGCTCGTACCCCTCCAGGCGGGCCTGGGTCCGCTCGGGATCGGCATCGGCCATCGCCTGCAACAAGGCAGCGGACAGCATCCCGGGCGCCGCGTACGAGTCGAACACCAGCCGCGCCCCGGTCCCGGCGGTCAGCGCCACATCGGCCTCGTCCACCAGGGGTCCGAGGGTGGTGTCGGTGATCAGAGCGACCTTCAGGCCCGCGCTGCGGGCCGCACGCAGGGCCGCCAGGGTCTCCTTGGCGTGCCGCGGCATCGCGAAGGCCAGCGCCCACGTGCCGCCGGCCTCCCGGGACTGCAGCAGGGCGTCGTACGCCACGCTGCCCCCGCGGGTCACCAGCCGGACGTCGGGGTGGATGCGCCGGGCCGCGTAGGCGAAGTACTCGGCGAGCGACACCGAGATCCGCAAGCCGAGGACGGTGAGCGGCACGGAGCGGGCCAGTTCCCGGCCGAGGTCCAGCAGCTGGTCGGTGTCGGCCAGCAGTCGGCGCACGTTCTCCAGGTTCTGGATCTCCGCGTCCACGGCCGCCTGGAGCTCGTTGCGGCGGAACTGCTCACGCGCCTCGGGGGAGCCCGCGACGGCGCTCAGCGCCATCGGCTGCAGGGCGTCGCGCAGCGCCGGATAGCCGCTGAAGCCGAGCGCGGTTGCGAAGCGCGTCACCGACGGCTGGCTGACCCCGACCCGCTCCGCGAGCTCGGTGATCGACAGGAACGCGGCCTCGGTCAGGTGGTCGATCAGGTACTGGGCGATCCGCCGCTGCCCAGGGGACAGCCGGTGCCCGTCGAACAGGGACTGGACCCGGTCGGCGGGGGCCCGTTCGTGATCGGGCGCCAGACCCCCGCTCGGCGTGATCGCAGCCGCCTGTGCGCGTGCCTGCTGCCCCGATGACACCGGTGGGCCTCCCTCTCATGTCACTCGTCTTCCAACATAGCTCACGCCCTGTGGTCGGCCGACCGGGCCCGCGGGCCCGCATCCGGCAGCGGCGCCCCCGCCCCACGGTGATCTGTCGCGGCCGCCGAACGGCGGAAATATGATGAGCCGGGTCCACGGCGCTCCGAGAGCCGCGAGCAGCCGAGAGCAGGCGAGAGCAGAGACCACATGGAAGTACGCCGGAGCGGTCGATGACCCCGCGTCGTGCTCCACGCCGGGCCCCGCGGTCCTCCATCGCCGACGACCTGCTGAGCAGACTGGGCCGGCTCACCGCCCAGGCCCGGGCCGGAGCCGAACTCCAGCAGGCCCGCGTGGAACTGGCCGAGGCACTGCAACGCGAGATGCTGCCGTCCTCGCTGCCCGCCCTGCCCGGCCTGCGGAGCGCGGCCCGCTATGTGCCCGCCCGCCACGGCTTGGACATCGGCGGCGACTGGTACGACGGCTTCCGGCTGCCCGAAGGCGCCCTCGCCTTCTCCATCGGCGACGTCCAGGGCCACGACGTCGAGGCGGCCGCCTTCATGGGGCAGGTCAGGGTCGGGCTGCGGGCGGTCGCCGCGGTCGTCGTCGACCCGGGCGAGGTGCTCAGCCGGGCCAACGAGGTCCTGCTCTCCATGGAACGCGAACTCTTCGCGACCTGCAGCCTGCTCCGCTTCGACCCGGAGACCCGGGAGCTCGAAAGCGCCCGGGCCGGCCACGTGCCGACGGTCTGGGCCACCGTCGACGGCCGGTACGGGATCGCCGAGGACGACGGCGGTCTGCCGCTGGGCATGATGCCCGGAGCCGGATACGCGGTGACCCGGCGCCGACTGGACCAGGCGGGCTCCATCGTCCTGCTCACCGACGGGGTCGTCGAGGGGCCGGCGTTCCCGATCGAGGTGGGGCTGGAGCGCGTGGCCCGGGTGGTCCGGGAGGGCGCGGGCGGCGATCCCGACGAACTCGCCGCCGAGGTCATGAAGGTGGCCGACTCCACCGGCCACACGGACGACGCCGCGGTCCTCGTCCTCAGCCACGACACGATCTAGGTTCGCGAGCGCCCGGACCGGGACGGCACGGCACCCCCTGCGCGTGTCACGCGCTCCGGGGGCGGCGGCTGTTGTCTGATGCTGTGGTGCGCACCGTGGAATGGCGACGGCTGTCCGGGGACCTCCTGTGGATCCTCGCCGTCGCCGTCGCCTACTACGCCACGGGACGGGTCGGCCTCCTGCTCCGCGTGGTCGTCGAGGGCGCGGTGGTCACCCCCCTGTGGCCGCCCACGGGCATTGCCCTCGCCTGCCTGCTCTGGCTGGGCCTGCGGGTATGGCCCGGGATCGCGCTCGGGACGTACCTGTCCATCCAGCAGATCAGCTCCTTCCAGCC
This sequence comes from Streptomyces sp. NPDC006326, assembly GCF_040612915.1. Classification (NCBI taxonomy): domain Bacteria; kingdom Bacillati; phylum Actinomycetota; class Actinomycetes; order Kitasatosporales; family Streptomycetaceae; genus Streptomyces; species Streptomyces sp. NPDC006326. The sequence goes on from NZ_JBEXRC010000077.1 coordinate 12,393, forward strand.
CGTCGACATCGGCATCGTCGCGGGCAACACCCTCGCCCCGGTGTGCGCGTACCTGATGCTCCGCCGGTTCGGCTTCCGCACCGAACTGGACCGGCTGCGCGACGGGCTGGCCCTGGTCTTCCTCGGCGGACTGCTGCCCATGCTGATCAGCGCGAGCACCGGCACCGCGATGCTGGTCGCCACCGGAGACCTGCCGCCCGACGGGTTCTGGCCGGTGTGGTCGGCCTGGTGGGCCGGTGACGCGATGGGCGTGCTCGTGCTCACGCCGGTGCTGCTCGTCCTGCACCGGATCCGGTTCCCCACCGACCCGTACCGCACCGCCGAAGCGCTGGCCCTGCTGGTCGCCGCCGGCCTCGTCGCCCTCGTGGCGACCCGGAGCTCCCTGTCCCTCCTCTTCCTGGTGTTCCCCCTGCTGATCTGGGCGGCCGTGCGCTTCCAGCTCGTGGGGAGCGCGCCGTGCGCCCTGATCGTGTCGGTCCTCGCGATCACGGCGGCGACCGACCACGCCGGGCCCTTCGCGCACCGCAGCCTCTTCGAGGTGATGGTGAACCTCCAGGCCCTCAACGGGTCGGCGGCCCTCACGGCGCTGCTGCTGTCCGCACTCGTCACCGAGCAGAACAACTTCTGCACGCAGATCCAGCAGGTGTGCGAGGAGCTCGCGGACGTGGTCGAGCGCCTCGCCCCCGCCGAGCGGGACCAGGGCCCCATGTGACGGTCGCCGCCTGCCCGGGCGGACGACGGGAACCGGCCGGAGTGCGGACAGCGGTACGCGGCCTGCGGCGCCGCGGGCGGGCGCGCCGAACTCCCCGGTTCACGCCGTGTCCTCGCAGGCGGCGGCCCCGACACTGTTCCGGACAGCGCGACATGACGAACTGTGGGACCGGTCGTCCACGGGGTCGAGTCTCGGCCAGAGGGCCCTCGGCGGCGGCCCCACCGGCAACGGCGTTGCCGGATCACCGTTTTAGCGTTTCGTCCGAGGCCGTCGCCCGGCCGCACAGCCGCACCGGCCGGTGCCGACCCCGGCTACGGTGTCCGGCGCGGCCGTGCACCCCGGGCACCGGCCGTCCGCACGGCGAAGGGTGCCGCACTCACCACCGCCTTACCCATCACCGGAGGGGCCCGATGAACACGATCCTCGACACGGTCCGCGAAGGCCGCACCGACCTCCTCCCCGGTCTGGTCAAACCACTGGCACCGACCGAGCGCAGGATGCTGCTGACCGAACTGACCGCCCTGCGCCGCGAGGTCCGCGCATGGGACTGGGACCGGTGGCAGGAACGCGACCGGATACGCGCCGCCCTCCTCGTCGCGGGCGCCGGCTGCCACTGCGACACGGCCGGCACGGCCTCCTGGATCGGGGCGGACGAGCTGCGCGACGGGAAGCCGCTGCCCGTCGGCCTGCTGCTCGACGTGCTCGCCGCCCGCGATCCCCACTGGCTCGGCGAACTCGCCCACCGCCTCGCGGACCGCGCCGCCACCGCCAAGGCCGACTACCCGCTGATCCGGGAACTGGTCCGGCTCGCCGGCTGCCCGGTGCCCACCAGTGACGCCTTCGTGCACGGCTGGATCGAATCCATCTTCACGGTGGACCGGGCCCGCACCACCCACCATCCGCTGTCGGTCGCCCTCCGCCGGGATCCGCACGCCCGGGAGCTCGTACCGCTGCTGTTCGAGACGGAGGAACCCCCCGAGGCGCTGCACTGGTGCAGTGACCCGCAGGCCCCGAACCACTGGCCCTCGGAGCTGGCCGGGCTCGCCGAGGAGGGCATCGTCGAGCGCCGGGTCCTGGTCGACGGATCCGTGGCACGGCTGCTGCGCGGCGGCCGGCAGAACCAGCTGAAGTTCTTCCTCGTCATGCTCCAGCGGCTCGGCCTCACCCCCGCCGAGGAGCGGGAGCGGATCCCCGACTGGATCGCCATGGCGGCCGACGCGCCCTCGCCGCTCGCCGGACACGCCCAGGAGGTGCTCGCCCGGCTCGCCGAGGCGGGGGACCTGCCGGTGCAGCGGCTCGGGCAGATGTCCGTAGCCGTCCTCCGGCGCCCGGAGAAGAAGCTGGTACGGGCCCAACTCACGCTCGTCGCAAAGGCCTTGCGGAGCGACCGGACGACCCGGCACGTACTGCTGCCCGCTGTGGCCGGTGTCTTCGGGCACGAGGACACCGCCCTGCAGGAGCGCGCGCTCAAGCTCGTCGCGGCGTACCTGTGCCCGGACGACGAGGCGCTGCGCACCGAACTGGGCCGCGCAGCGGCAGCGTTGAGCCCGGCGTACCGGCGCACGGCAGCCGAGCTGCTCGGCTCCGCCGTCTGCTCGCAGGCCGCCGCCGGTGCCGAGGCCGAAGGCGCGGGCGACTCCGGCTGGCGGTCCGCATACAGGGAGACCCTGCCCCCGGTGCCCGCACGGCGCCGCCTCGCCACCGTGCCGCCGCCGCTCGCCGAGACCGCCGGGCTGGTCGCCGCGGTGGGCCATTGCCCCGAACCGGCGCTGACCGACTGGGAGTCGGCGCTCGACGGCCTCGTCCGGCACGCGCACCGGGACCGGGCCGCCCTGGCGGCGGCCCTGCGCCCGGCGCTGGCCGGCCGCCGGTGGTACGCGCCGGACCGGCGCGTACGCCCGGACCGGCTGCTTGCCGGAGTGGACCTGGTGGCGGCGGCCGTGCTCGGTCAGGTCCGTGCGGAGGACCTGCAGCCGCAGCGCCACCCCGGCGGGGAGATCCCCCAGGACTGCGTCCACGCCGCCACGGCCGCCGTGGCCACCGCCCGGCTGGTCGAGGCCGCGCACCGGGTGCTCACGGCCCCCGTGCCGTTCCTGCTGGCCACACCGACCTGGGAGACGGGCTCCCTGGAGCCCGACGAGCTCCTCGTACGCCTCGCCGCGTACCGGGACCTCCGGGTGGAGCCGGCCCCGGCGGACTTCGCCCAGGCGCTGCTGCGGGTACGGCGCGACCCCGCGGCGGCGCCCGCGGCCGCCGCGCTGGGCACCGCCGAGGGGGAGCGGCTCGCGGCCTGGCTGACCACGGCCGGTGAACCGGCCGGGCTGGTGCGGCGGGTGCGGGAACCAGGACCCCGGGCCCACCACCACTGGAGCGGCCGCGACCGGTTCGCGCAGGGGCCGCGGCTGCTCGTGCTGGAGGGCGGTGAACGGCCCGTCGTGGAGCGCGAGTTCCCCGCCGAGTTCCATCCGCTGGGCCGGGTGCACCACCAGGGCGGAGCCTGCTGCCCGCACGGCGAGGAGCAGTCCTTCCCCCGGCGCGGCGTCCTGCCCGAGGACCGCGAGACGCAGGCGGCATGGCTGCTGCCCGCGCTGACCGCGGGCGCGGTGGCCGGGGAGCGGGGTGCGGGTGCGCTGCTGCCGGGACTGGCGCAGCTGGGCGGCCCGGCGGGCCCGGCGCTGCACCTGGCGGTGGCCACCGGGCTCGGTGCGCGCGACGGCGCCGACCGGCACGCGGCGGTGGATGCGCTGCTGGTGCTGGCGGCGCGGGGCGACCTCGACGCCCCGCGCCTGGGAGGGGACCTGGCCGAACTCCTCTCCATGGGTGTGCTCAAGGCCACCCGGCTGGCCGAGGCGATGCGTACGGCCGCTGCCACGGGCGCCTACGCCACGACCTGGGCGGTGCTCGCCGAGGCACTGCCGGCCCTGCTCGCGGGCGGCGCCCCGCGGGGGACGGGCGAGCTGCTGGCCGTGGCGGCGGAATGCGTGGAGCGCTCCGGCGCGGAAGGACCGGCCCCGGCAGGGCTGGCCGGGACCGCCTCGCGGGCCGGCTCCTCCCAACTCGCCACCCAGGCCCGGCGGCTGCGCGCAGCCCTGACGGCGGCCGCGTAACCGCGGGACGGCGGCCCCGCGCGAGCACGGGGCCGCCGCCGGGTCACAGCCCGTAGCGGCGGGCCGACTCCTCCTCCTGGGCCAGCTGGTGCAGCGCCTTCAGTACCGGCTGGAACAGGACCGTCGCCGCGACGGCGGTCTCCACCTTCTCGGCCTCGGAAGGGTGCGTCTCCACGAAGTCCAGGTCGCGGACGGCGACCTGGTGCATCAGCTCGGCGTACGGGGCCATCAGCTCCGCATCCCACGCGTAGCCCAGCCGGATCAGGGTGGCCACCGCCACCACCAGCGAGCGGTGGACGGGGGAGAGGGCGCCGAGCTCCCGGGCGGTCGACCAGCCCAGCATCGCGAGCAGCCGGTCCACCTCCCGGCGGGCCGCCGCCACGGCCTCGTCCCCCTCGTCCGGTTCGGGCCCGTGCGGCAGCGCCCACAGGGCCGCGCCCAGGCGGATCGTCCGCCCCAGGGAGTCGTCGTCGACGTGCCGCAGCACCTCGCGGGCCGTCGTCACGGGGACCTGCCCGACCTGGATGAGCGCGCGGACCAGCCTCAGCCGGCGCAGGTGGTCCTCGCCGTACTCGGCGGTCGTCGCGCTGACGCGGTGTCCGGGCGGCAACAGCCCTTCGCGCAGGTAGTACTTGATGGTCGCCGTGGACACGCCGCTTCGTTCGCTCAGCTCCGCCAGCCGCATCTCTTGTGCCCTTCCTTGGGGAGTGCCACTATCCAATGGCGGCGCTCGGACAGCGCCACTATCCCACCAGGCGTCTGGAGGCACTGTGTTCGCCAAGCCGATCCCGGGCCGCACCACCGCAGCCGTCGAGGGCGACGCCACCGTCCTGCTGATCGGGATGCGCATCAACCACTTCTGGGCCGTGCACCACTGGGTGCCGGTGTTCGCGGCGATGCTGCGCATGCTGCGCGAACTGGGCCGCGACAGGAGCCGCGGGCTGCTCGGCCACGTCCTGCTCACCGGGTCACCGCGTACGTACTACGTGGTCCAGTACTGGGAGTCCAAGGACAAGCTCTACGCCTACGCGTCGGCCCCGGACATGTTCCACCACCGGGTGTGGGCGCTGATCAACCGCAAGGAGCGGGCCGGGAAGCTGCACCGGCACGTGGGGCTGTGGCACGAGGCCTACATCGCGCCCGAAGGGTCCTACGAGTCCATCTACTTCGACATGCCGCCGTACGGACTGGCCACGGCCACCGGCGTCCTGCCGATCGGCCGGCGGGGCCGCCGGGCCGCGGACCGCCTCGCCCACCGGGCGTCCACGGCCTCCGCCCCGCAGGCCGACTGACGACCTGCGGGGCGGGAAGCGGAGACCGCCGGGGTGACGGGCCGATGCGGCATCAGCCCTTGGGGACCACGATGACCACGGTGCTGCACACCTTGTCGGCGAAGGTCTGCTTCTTGTCGTCCCACAGCGGCCACAGCCAGCCGACGTAGCAGGGCAGGCCGTCCAGGATGTGGGCGAGCTTGCGGACGAAGGCCATGCCGAAGCCGAGCGTGCTGCCGTCGGCCTCGCGGCGCAGGCTGATGCCCAGCACCTTCTTGCCGATCGTCTGACCGGTGCTGCCCTCCTTGTAGACCTGGAAGAAGCCCATGCCGATGGCGTACAGCACACCGAGGGTGGAGAGGATGCCCGCAGCGGCGGACGGACGGTCTCCGCCGACGGCCAGGCCGATGAGGCTGAGGGCGTACATCGGGCCCGCGATGATCAGCGCGTCGAGCAGGTACGCACCGACGCGCAGGCCCCAGTGGGCGAGCGGCGGCATACCGGCACCCGGCATGCCGGGCATCCCGGGCGGCGGGTACGCGCCGTAGGGCGGCGGCGTCTGCTGCGGGTACCCGTACTGCTGGGGGACCTGCTGCTGGGGAGGCTGCTGCGGGTATCCGTACTGCGGGGGCACGCCCTGCGGCGCCTGCGGCGGGTAGCCGGGCTGCCCCTGCGGGGGCTGCTGGGGCTGGCCGTAGGGGTTGTTGGGGTCGCCGAAGCTCATGGCGAAATCTCTCCGGGGTCGGAAACGGGGACGAGGCGGATCGAACGGAGGGAACGTCACCATGTGAGCGGTTCTGCCCCCCTGAGCTGCCGCGATGTTGCGCCGACATCGTGGTGGCTGGATCGACCACTTGTCCAATCCGAAAAGGGCCGTCCCCGGCCGACGCGGCCGGGAACGGCCCTTCTCGGGTGGCCGGCGGTCAGCCGGCGCGGCGCGCTACCAGAGCGGAACCGGCAGCGGTGCGGTGCTCAGCGCGGGGATGTTCCAGCGCTGGGGATTGGTCGCGTTGCAGTCCCACAGGTACAGCTGGGTACCGGTGTTCATGTTGCTCGCGTCCAGGCACCGGCCCGAGCGGGGGTGGTAGATGGTGCCGTCCGCGCGCGGCAGGAACTGCTGCCCGTAGCTGCCGTTGCAGGGGTAGAGCCAGATGAGCGTGCCGTTGCCGGTGCCGGCGTATGCCGCGTCGATGCACTTGCCCGCGATGCGGACGGTGCCGTCGGCGCGGATCTCGAACTTCTGGGCTTCTCCGCCGTTGATGGTGTTGCAGTCCCAGGCCTGGATCTTGTTCCCGTCCGTGGTGCGGCCGTTGTCATTGTCCAGGCAGTGGCTCGGCTTGGCCGCCAGGTACATGGGGCTGACGGCGCCCGGTGCGGTGAGCGGAGCGGCGTAGGGGTAGACGGCGAGATTGCTGACGCCGCCGGTGAAGCCACCGAAGTAGTCGGGCCCTCCGTTGACCTTGTACCGCCCGAGCACGAGCGAGCCGCTGGGGGCGGGACTGGTGGAGGACGCGTGGTGGCCGGTCGCCGCGAGGGTGCCGTTGACGTAGAGGCTCATGAGCGCCGTATCGGCGTTGTAGACCGCGGTGAGCTGGGTCCACGCGTCCGGGACGAACCTGGCCGCCTCGTTGACGCCCGCTTCCGACCAGTCGTAGTCCCAGCCGTCGACGTCGCCCCTGGCCATGGCGAAGCGCCAGTTCTTGGTGGAGGGGTCGGCGTAGAGGGTGAACGCGCTGTTGCGGGTGTTGTCCTGGCTGAGGACGAGCGCACCGGTGCCCGAGACCTTCGCCCACGTGCTGATGGTGAAGCTCTTGCGGGTGTCGATCACCGACTTGCCGGTGGTGATGGTCGCCTGGCCGCCGCCGAACGCCGCGTACGCGCTGTTGCGTCCGCCGATGGTTGCGGTGGGCCAGGTGATCCCGCTCGGGGTCGCGGGGTAGTCGCCGACCGCGCTGGGGATGGTGCCACCCGTCTGCCCGGTGAGCTTCCAGTGCGCGGTGGGAGCGGAGACGTTGCCGAGGAACGCCGGCGTCTGGCTGATGCCGGTGACGTTCAGGGGCTGCGGGGTGCCGGTCCCGGGGAAGGTGGCGAGCTGCCCGTTGGCGCTGACCGCCCACAGGTCGGCGAGCCGGTCGCCGGTGACGTCGCCGGAGGTGCCGATGGTCGGGAACGCCGTCTGCTCCAGTCCGGAGGCGATCTTGACGCGCCCTGCGGCGATGCCCCACGTCGTGGGGTCGACGTTGCCGTCGGCACCCTTGTTGCCGTAGGTGCGCAGCAGGTCACCGGTGGCGTTGTCGCGCAGCCAGAGGTCGGGAACGCCGTCGCCGTTCAGGTCGCCGGGGGCCGCGACGGTGAACTTGTCCCAGTCGCCGTTGCCGACCAGCACGGGCTCCCCGTTGCTGTCGAGCGTGCCGAAGACGCTCGTGTAGTACGCCCAGAGCTGCTTGCCCTGCTTCACGAGGAGGTCCGGGACGGCATCGCCGTTGAGATCGCCCGGCGCGATGATCTGCTCGGCGTTGTACCAGTGGTCGTCGCCGTTCCAGTCGCTGCCGTAGTCGCAGCCGACGGCCGGGTCCTTGACCGGGCAGGCGACCGTCAGCTCGACGGGGTTGTTGACCGCGGTGCCCTGGCCGTTGTTGGAGTACGCCCACAGTTTCTTGCGGGGCGTGCCGCTGGGCTGCTGCAGTGCGATGAGGTCGTTGTAACCGTCGCCGTCCCAGTCGCCGAAGGCGTCGATCTGCGCCCCCGCCAGGGTCATGCCCCCGTCGGCCGCCGGGGAGAACTTGCCGTTCCCCTGGCCGGCGTACGTGAGGAGCGCGCCCCGGGAGTCGACGGTCCAGATGTCCCGGTTGCCGTCACCGTTGAGGTCCTTCGGGCCGTCCACCGTCTGCGACCGCGCGGCGTAGTACAGGTAGGAGGTGGTGTCGGAGCGGTTTCCGGCCGAGTCCACGGTGTACGCGTACACGAAGTGCGGGCCCGAGCCGGACGGGGTGATGGTCACGCTGCCGCCGGCGGGAACGGGCCGGCTCCACGGCTCGAAGTCGGTGGAGTAGATGATCTCCTTGGCGTCGGTGACGCCGTTGGCGTTGAAGGTGAACGTGCCAGGAGTGCGTGCCTTGCCCGTGGTGGCGGGCCAGCCGCCCCGGCCGTCCGGGAACTGCACGGAGGCGACCACGGGGGGTTTGCTCGGCCGGTTGCGGTCGACGGAGAACCTGCATGCCTGAGACCAGGCGGACGTGGCGTTGTCCTGGTCCTTGGCCCGAACCTGCCAGGTGTAGTCGCCCCCGGGAAGCTTGTCGTCCGGGACGGTCCAGGTGGTGACCTTGCCGTTGTTCGCCGGGAGCGTCTGCGTCGCGACCGGAGTGCTCTGGCCGGCCTTGAAGACCTGGAACTCGGCGCTCAGGTTGCCGGCGTCACGGTCGGCGATGGTCGCGTACAGCCCGATCCGGCTGTCACCGACCACCCCGCCGGCGGAGCAGGAGGTCGCGGGGGAGGTACCGAGGGCGGACGGGGTGTCCGGCGGGTTGTTGTACTCGGTCTCCAGGGTGATGGTCTTGGGGTCGAAGCGCTTCCACTGGTACTGGTCGCTCTCGTTCGAGGCGTAGAGCCCGAG
>NZ_JBEXRC010000078.1:0-20476 GCF_040612915.1 Streptomyces sp. NPDC006326
AGTCGGGGTCGCGGTGGGAGTGGGCGTCGGGGTCGTACCGCAGCCCGGGGTGGCTTCCGGGGGCAGCGGGACCCGCCAGATCTGGGTGTCGTTCTCCGACCCGACGAGCAGGCTGGTGCAGTCCGCGTACGTCACGGTCTCGCCCTGGGACTGGGCGGGCAGCGCCACGTCCGCGAGCCGGGTCCCGGCGGTGTCGTAGACGGTGGCCGTATTGGCGCCGAACGGTCCGCCGCTGCGCAGGACGTACGAGGCGCCGGACGGCGAGAACGCGCCGTCGGTGGCGAAGACCGGACCGGGCCGGACCGCGGTGAGCGTGTTGACCTGGCCGGTTTGCGGGGGCAGCGGTGCCTTGTACAACTGGCCTGCCGATCCGATGAGTTTGCTCGCGACGTAGAGCTGTCCGGTGCCGGGGTCGGCCAGCAGGGACTCGGCGTCGTGCCTGCCGTCCGCGTAGGAGAACCGGTAGGTGACCGGGGTCAGCGTCGCGTCGGCGAGCTGGTCGGGCTCGGTGACGCTGTGCACGGTGATCTCGGCGCGACCGGAGAAGTTGTCGCCGATGTCGCCGACCAGGATCGCCGGCCGGCCCGCGGGGTCCTTGCCGAGGGCGAGGCCCTCCCAGTCGGTGTTGCCGACGCCCGCGAGGGTGTAGGTGGCCCGCAGCCGGCCCGTCGCCGTGGTGCAGTCGACGGCGAAGACCTGGTTGGTGTTGCCGCTGTCGTTGACGGCGTAGAAGACGCCCGGGTGCTTGCGGCTCATGGCGAGCCCGCTGAGTTCGGCGAGGCCCCCGGGGAGCGTGCACTTCTTCTCCGGGGCCGCGGCGGCGGACGGGCCGGGGGCGGCGGGGGACGCGGTGGCGGTGGCGCTGCCCGTCCAGGCGAGCGCCGGCAGGAGGACGGCGAGGGCAGCGGTCGCGAGGGCGGCGGCCCGTGGTGGGGTGAGGAGTGGGGACATGCGCCCCATGGGAGGGGAAGCCTGCCCTGGGCGCCAGGGCCAACCCCTGCCGCTTTGAGCATGGTTCGATGCCGGGTCGGCATGCCGGGGCGCCGGGTGGCGCGTTCCGGTCAGCGCACCGGCTCGCGTACGGGAGCATTGCGGCGGGCGTGCGCGATGAAGGCGCGGGCCGCCCGGCTCAGCGGCCGCCGGGCGTGCGCGAGGCCCACCGGGCGCAGCAGGGGCGGGGTGAAGGAGCGGACCTCGGCGCGGCTGCCGAAGGCCCGTAAGACCACGTCGCGGTACCAGATGAGGGAGCCCCGGCCGTCGGTCACGCCGGTCACCCAGGCGAGCCGTTCGTCCACCTCCAGGGTGGGCACGGGGCGTACGCCCAGGCAGCTGAACAGGGCCTCCATCTCGGTGCGCCGTCCGGTGCCGGGGGTGGGCAGCACCATGGGGAGCCCGTCGAGCATGCGGAAGGGCACCGGATCGGGCAGGTGGGAGCCCGGCGGCGAGATCAGCACCACCTCGCGCTCCTGGAGGTGGTGCGTGGACAGGTCCTTGTCGACCGGCAGGTCGACCAGCGCCAGTTCGCAGCGCCCCTCCCCCAGCTCCTGTACCAGCGCCTCCCGGCCGTCGTGCTGCTGGAGCCGTACGTCGATGCCCGGATGCCTCCGGGTGAAGTCCGGTACGAGGTCGGCGGCCAGGTCCAGGGCCAGGGTGGGGGTGGTGGCGAGGGTGAGGGTGACGCGGGTGTCCTTGCCGTGCGCGGCTCCGATGTCGTCGATGGCCTCCACCGCGTTGAGCACCGTACGGGCCAGCCGCACGACGCGCGCCCCTTCGGGCGTGAGGTCCACTCCCCGGCCGCGGCGGGCCAGGAGTTCGACGCCGAGGTCCCGCTCCATGGCCTGGACGGCCCGCGACAGGGCGGACTGGGCGACGAAGACCGAGGCGGCCGCACCCGTGATGGAACGGCAGTCCGCGACGGCGACGAGGTAACGAAGCTGCGCGAGTGTGGGGGTCATGACCGGACGGTAACCGGGTGCTGCCTCACCTGTAAGGGGCAGGCGGGTGAACAAGTGTTCCGCTGCGCACCGTTGTTCATGCCCGGTCGTCGCGGAGGTATGCCGGCGCGGCATGGGCCCGGCCGGATCGTGCGGGCCGCGGGCGCGCCGGGGACCGCGCCGCCGGAGGGCGTCCGCGCAGGCCACCGGCCCGGGCGCGGTCCGGCCCGGGTCGGGCAGGGGTGCGCAGCGGTGGTCCCGCCGGCGGCCGCGGGGCGAAAGGGACCGCTCCGCATGACCGTTGACAGTGCAGGGGCGCCCCCGCACGATGCATCGCGGCATCGGGGAGGTTGACCACCGTTCAAGCCCGCCCCGGCTCCTGCGGTGGTGGACGGCCCGGATTGCCGGGCGCCGCGTCGGCCCTCGACGGGTCCGCCCGGGTGTCCCTGCCGTGCTCGTACGGCCCTCGGAACACCGGGATGGGCCACCCTGCACGCCGACATGTCACACAGCACTGATCCGCACCGATCCGGCCCGCACCGATCAGAGGAGCGCCCGTGACCCCTCAGCCCCTGCAGCCCGCCGGCGCCCGCGACCTGGTCGTCGCGCTCAGCCCGTTCGAGGAGCCGCACCCGCGGCTCGTCATCGCCGCCGAACGGGCCGGATCCCTCGGACTGCTCGACCTCGGCCGGGACCCCGGGGCCGCCCGGCGCGCCTTCGCCGAGCTCGGCCGCCGGCTCGCCGGGCGGCCGTACGGGGTGCGGGTGCCCGCGCACTGCCCGCTCGGGCCGGAGGAGCTGCCGGACGCGGTGGACACGGTGCTGCTCGCCGACCCTGCGGAGCACACGGCCGGCCGGGTGGCCGACTGGGCGGCGCACGGCAGGCGCCGGGTGTGGGCCGAGGCCACCGGCCGGGCGCAGGCCCGGGCCGCCGTGGCCGCCGGGGTGCACGCGCTGGTGGCCAAGGGGCACGAGGCCGGCGGCCGGGTGGGCGGGGCCACCACCTTCGTCCTCCTCCAGCAGCTGCTCGCCGGGGCCGGAGCCGAGGTGCCCGTGCTCGCCCTCGGCGGGATCGGGCCGCACACGGCGGCCGCCGCGGTCGCGGGCGGGGCCGCCGGGGTGCTGCTCGACGCACAGCTGGCCCTGACCACCGAGGGGGCGCAGACCCTGCCCGCCGAAGTGGCCGCCGCGCTGCGGGCCATGGACGGCTCCGAGACCCGGATCCACGACGGCCACCGGGTCTACGCCCGGCCGGACCTGAGCCCGCCGGCGGGGCCGGCCGCCCTGCTGCTCGGGGCCCGGGACCTGCGGACCCAGCTGCTGCCCGTCGGCCAGGACGGCGCCTCGGCCGCCCGCCTGGCCGCCCGCCACCGCACCACCGGCGGTGTGCTCCGGGTCGTACGGTCGGCCGTCACGGCCCACCTGGACGCGGCGGCGCGGACCCGGCCCCTGCTGCGGCCGCGGTCCGTGGTGCAGGGGCCGATGACCCGCGTCAGCGACCAGGCCGCCTTCGCCGAAGCGGTCGCGGCCGGGGGCGGCGTCCCGTACCTGGCGCTCGCGGTGATGGAGGGCCCGGACGTACGCCGCCTGCTCGCCGAGACCGCGCAGCGGCTCGGGGACCGCCCCTGGGGGGTGGGCCTGCTCGGCTTCGTCCCGCCCGAGCTGCGCCGGGAGCAGCTGGCGGCCGTGGCCGAGGTGCGGCCGCCGCACGCGATCATCGCGGGCGGCACCCCGGCCCAGGCGGCCCCGCTGGAGGCCGCCGGGACCGTGACGCACCTGCACGTCCCCTCGCCGGGGCTGCTGGAGCGCCATCTCGCCGAGGGGGCCCGGCGGTTCGTGTTCGAGGGGCTGGAGTGCGGCGGCCACGTCGGGCCGCGCGCCTCGTTCGCGCTGTGGGAGGAGCAGATCGAGCTGCTCCTCGGCTGTCCCGAACCGGCGGCGCTGGACGTGCTGTTCGCAGGCGGCATCCACGACGCGCGCTCCGCCGCGATGGCGGTGGCGGCGGCCGCGCCGCTGGCCGAGCGGGGCGCGCGGATCGGGGTGCTGATGGGCACCGCGTACCTGTTCACCGAGGAGGCGGTGGCGGCCGGCGCGGTGCTGCCGGGCTTCCAGCAGGCGGCGGTGGACTGCACGCGGACCGTGCTGCTGCACACCGCCCCCGGCCATGCGACGCGCTGCGCGGCGACCCCGTACGCCGACACCTTCGAGGAGACCCGGCGCCGCCTCGCGGACGGCGGCACCGAGCCGCGCGAGATCTGGGAGGAACTGGAGCGGCTGAACCTGGGACGGCTGCGGATCGCCAGCAAGGGGCTGCGCCACGGCCCTTCGGGCGCCCTGGACCCGGTGGACGGGCCGGAGCAGCAGCGCGAGGGCCTGTTCATGCTCGGCCAGGCCGCCACCCTGCGCACCGGGACCACCACGATCGCCGCGCTGCACACCGAGGTCACCGAGGGCGCGACACGGTGGCTGGAGCGGCGGGCCGCCGAACAGGTCCGGCCGGCCGGCCCGCCGCCGGCCGGTGACCCGCTGGACATCGCCATCGTGGGCATGGCCTGCGCCTACCCGGGCGCACCCGATCTCGGCGCGTACTGGGCGCGTGTCCTCGCCGGGGCCGACGCGGTGACGGAGGTGCCTCCCGAGCGCTGGGATCCGGCGCTCTACTACGACGCCGACCCGGCGCGGGCCGGGGAGCGAAGCCTCTCGCGCTGGGGCGGCTTCCTCGGGCCGGTGCCCTTCGACGCCCTCGCCCACGGCATCCCGCCCGCCTCCCTGGCCGGTATCGAGCCGGTCCAGCTGCTGGCACTGGAGATGTCGGCGCGGGCCCTCGCGGACGCCGGGTACGGCGCGGGCCGGGAGTTCGACCGCGCGCGGACCGCGGTGGTCTTCGGCGCGGAGGCCGGTACCGAACTGGCCGGTGCGTACGGGCTGCGCGCCCTGCACCCCGCCTACCTCGGCGAGCTCCCGCCCGGGCTCGACGAGCAGTTGCCCCGGCTCACCGAGGACTCCTTCCCGGGCATCCTCGCCAACGTGATCGCCGGCCGGGTGGCCAACCGGCTCGACCTCGGCGGGGCCAACTGCACGGTCGACGCCGCCTGCGCCTCTTCGCTGGCCGCCCTGGACCTGGCCTGCCGGCAGCTGGGTGACGGGGACGCCGACATGGTGCTGTGCGGCGGGGCCGACGTGCACAACGGGATCAACGACTACCTGCTCTTCTCCTCGGTGCGGGCGCTGTCGCCGACCGGCCGCTGCCGGCCTTTCGACGCGGCGGCCGACGGGATCGCGCTCGGCGAGGGCGTGGGCGTACTGGTGCTCAAGCGGCTCTCCGACGCCGAGCGGGACGGAGACCGGGTGTACGCGGTGGTCAAGGCCGTCGGGTCGGCCAGCGACGGCCGCTCCCTCGGCCTGACCGCGCCCCGCCCGGAAGGACAGCGGCGGGCCCTGGAGCGGGCCTACGCCCGGGCGGGCATCAGCCCCGGCGAGGTCGGGCTGGTCGAGGCGCACGGCACCGGCACGGTCGTCGGGGACAGCACCGAACTGGCGGTACTGGAGGAGCTGTTCACCGAAGCGGGGGCCGCGCCGGGGTCCTGCGCACTGGGCTCGGTGAAGTCACAGCTCGGGCACACCAAGTGCGCGGCCGGACTGGCCGGCCTCATCAAGGCGGCCCGCGCCGTGCACGCGGGGGTGCGGCCGCCGACCCTGCACATCAGCGCGCCGAATCCGGCGTGGCAGGCCGGGACCAGCCCTTTCGCCTTCGACACCGAGGCCCGGCCGTGGGCGGTCCCCGTGGAACGCCGGATCGCCGGGGTGAGCGCCTTCGGCTTCGGCGGCACCAACTACCACGCGGTACTGGCCGGGTACGCGGGCGCCGAGGAACCCGCGCACGGGGTGGAGGACTGGCCCGCCGAGCTGTTCTGCTTCCGCGGCGAGGACCGGCGGGCGGCCGCCCGGGCGATGGCGCGGCTGGCGGCCCGGCTGGAGCAGAACGACGGCGCCGGGCGCCCGTGGGCCCTGCGGGACCTCGCGGCGGAGACCGCGGCGACGGGCTCGGGGCCGGTGCGGGTGGCCGTCGTGGCAGGCAGCCTGGACGAGGTGGCGGCCCGGCTGGAGCAGGCCCGTGGCTTCACCGCGGGCGAGGGGGTCCACGTACGGGAGGACGCGGCCGATCCGGGGCGGGTGGCGTTCCTGTTCCCCGGTCAGGGCAGCCAGCGGGTCGGCATGCTCGGCGAGTTGTTCACGGCCTTCCCGGCGCTGCGGCGGCTGCTGGACGCGGCGCCCGGGGCCGTGGTGTCGGCGATGTTCCCGCCGGGCGCCTTCGGCCCGCAGGAGCGGGCGGCCCAGCGGGCGGCGGTGACCGACACCCGGGTCGCGCAGCCCGCCCTCGGGCTGGCGGGGGCGGCTGCGCACGTCCTGCTCGGGGAGCTCGGCGTACGGCCCGACTGCGTGGCCGGGCACTCGTACGGGGAGCTCACCGCGCTGTGGGCGGCCGGGGTGTACGACGGGGAGAGCCTGCTGCGGCTGAGCACCCGCAGGGCCGAGGCGATCCTGGCGGCGGCGGGGGCGGATCCGGGTGCCATGGCCGCGGTCGCGGCGGCGCCGGAGGAGGTACGGGAGCTCGCGGCGCGGGCCGGGTGCGTGATCGCGAACCACAACGCCCCGCGCCAGTGCGTGATCTCCGGTCCGGCGGCCGCCGTCCGGGCGGCGGTGGAGGATCTGCGGGCGGCGGGCCTGTCGGCGGAACCGCTGCCGGTGGCCTGCGCCTTCCACAGCGGGGTGGTCGCGGGGGCGGCCGGCTTGCTGGCCGAGGAGCTGGCCGGGACGGCGGTGGCCGACGCCGCCGTCCCGGTCTGGTCGAACACCACGGCGCGGCCCTACCCGGCAGGACCGGGTGCCGTACGGGAGCTGCTGGCCCGTCAGGTGGCCGAGCCGGTGCGGTTCGTGGAGCAGGTGGAGGCCATGTACGCGGCGGGCGTCCGCACCTTCGTGGAGGCGGGGCCCGGCCGGGTGCTCTCGGGGCTGGTGGGCCGGATCCTGCACGGCCGGCTGCACACGGTGGTGCCGCTGGACGTGCCGGGCGAACACGGGCTGGCCCGGCTGGTCACGGCGCTGGCGGAACTGGCGGCGGCAGGCGTGCCGGTGGCGCCGGAGGCGCTGTTCCGGGGCCGGTCGGCGCCGCTCCCCGAGCGGGCGCCGCGCCGCCCGGGCTGGCTGGTCGACGGCCACCTGGTGCGCACGGCGGACGGTGCTCCGCTGGCCGGCGGCCTCCGACCGCCCCAGCGCGTGGCACCGCCACCACCCCCTGCCCCCCGGCAGCGCGAGGAGGCGGTCCTCCAGTACCTGGAGGGTTCCCGCGCCCTGATCGAGGCCCAGCGCAGCGTCCTGCTGGGCTACTTGGCCGCCTCCGGGGGCGGCTCCGCGCAGCCGTACGTCCCCGCCGACCCGCCCCACGGCGCGCACGCGGCCCCGATGGGCGCGGTCCTGGCGCCCGACGCCCGTCCGGACGCCGTGCCGGCAGCCCCGGCGCCGTGGCCGGCGTCGGCCACCGCGTCCCCGGCACCCGGCAGCGGGCCCGCCGCGGCGGGTCCGGCCGCCCTGAACGGCGCCCGGCCGGACGGGCAGCCCGCCCCGGCGGGGGTGCCCGGCGGGGCCGACGCGGTGATGGACGTCGTGCTGGAGATCGTGCACCTGCGTACCGGCTACCCCCGCGACATGCTCGACCCCCAGCTCGACCTGGAGGCCGACCTGTCCATCGACTCCATCAAACGCGTCGAGATCATCGGCGCCCTGGCCGACCGGATCGGCCTCCCCCAAGGCCCCGCCGGGTCCGCCGGGTCCGCCGGATCGGACGGGTCCGACGGGTCCGACGGGTCCGTCGTCGAGGAGCTGGCCCGGATCAAGACCCTGCGCGGCATCGTCGACTGGGTCGTCTCCCACACCGCCGGCCCCGCGGCCGCCCCGCCGGGCAGCGCGCCCGGCTCACCGCCGCCGGGGGCGCCGCCCGCCGCCCGGCCGCCGGCCGCCCCGGTCCGCCGGCTGCGGGTGGACACCGTGCCCCTGCCCGGCCCGGACGGGGATCCCGAAACCCTCGGGGGGCTTCGGGTCGCGGTGGCCGGCGAAGGGCAGGAGGCCGTGGCCGCAGCGCTCGAAGCCCTGCTGCGGCGGCACGGCGTGGCCGAGGTGCACCGCATCGCCGAAGCAGGCTCCGGCTTCGACGCGCTCGTCGACCTGTCCGGGCTCCGGGCCGGCGCCGAGCCCGCGCTGCCCGATGTCTTCCCCGGCCTCCAGCGCGCCCTGACCGGTGGGGTCCGCCGGCTCGTCCTCGCCACCACCCCCGCCCCCGCCGCCGGCACCGGCCTGCACGGATTCGCCCGCAGCGCCGCCCTCGAATTCCCCGCCACCCTGGTCCGGGCCGTGGAGGTCAGCCCCAAGGAGGACCCCGAGCAGGTGGCCGCGCAGCTCCTCGCCGAGCTCGCCGACCCGGGCGACGCCCCCTCCTCCGTCGGGTACACCGCCGACGGGACCCGGGTCACCCGTCGCCCCGTCCCGGCCCCGCTGCCGGACGCCGCCGCGGACGGCCGGCTGCCGCTCGACGCCGGGTCCGTGGTCCTGCTCACCGGCGGTGCCCGCGGCATCACCGCCCGGACCGCCCTCGCGCTGGCCCGGCGCACCGGCTGCCACATCGAGCTGCTCGGACGTACGCCTCGACCCCCCGCCGAGCCGGACCGTTTCGCCCATGCCACCGACCGGGTGGCGCTGCGCGCCGCGCTGATCGGCTCCGGTCTGCGGACCCCCGCCGAGATCGAGGCCGCGGCCTCGCGGATCCTCGCGGAGCGCGAGGTCCGGGCCACCCTCGCCGCGCTCGGCCCGCCGGCCGCCTCGGTCCGCTACCACTGCGCCGACGTCACCGACGAGCAGGCCGTCCGGGCCGTCGTGGCCGGCGTACGGGAGCGCCACGGCCGGCTGGACGGCATCGTCCACGGCGCCGGGACGCTGCGCGACGGCCTGCTGGCCGACAAGCAGCCGGCCGCCTTCGCCGAGGTGTTCACCACGAAGGTGGCCGGCGCCCGGCACCTCGCGGCGGCGGCCGCCGAGCACGGGTCGGGGCCCGCCCTGCGCTTCCTGGCGCTGTTCGGCAGTGTCGCCGGGGTCTACGGCAACCGGGGCCAGAGCGACTACGCCGCCGCGAACGACGCCCTCGACAGCCTGGCGCAGGCCTGGTCCGCGTACCTCCCCGGCCGGGTGCTGTCCGTCGACTGGGGCCCCTGGGCGGCGGAGGCGGGCGGCATGGTCACACCCGAGCTGGAACGCGCGTACGGCCGCCGGGGCATCGCGCTGATCGGCGCCGAGGCCGGGACCGCCGCGTTCCTCGACGAACTCGCCCACGGCAGCGACGTACAGGTGGTCCTGATGGCGCAGGAAGGCGCCGGCGATGAGTGAGCCGGGGCGCGGGCGGCGCGGTCCGCGGCCCACCGACGCGGCGATCGTCGGAATGGGCGCGGTGTTCCCGGGGGCCGCCGACCTGGCCGCGTACCGCCGCAACCTCCTCGCCGGCACGGACGTGATCACCGAGGTGCCGCCGGGCCGCTGGGACCCGGAGGTGTACTACGACCCGGACGGCGCGAGCGGTCCCGTGGCCGGCGACCGGTTCTACTGCCGCCGTGGCGGCTTCGTCGACGGCCTGGCCGCCTTCGACCCGACCAGGTTCGGGATCATGCCGGCCGCCGTGGAGGGCGCGGAGCCCGACCAGATGCTGGCCCTGCACGCGACGGCCGAGGCGATCGCGGACGCGGGCGGCGAGGACCGGCTGCCGGCGGACCGCTCGCGCATCGGGGTGGTGCTCGGCCGGGGCGGGTTCATGGGGGTCGCCACCGCGCGGCTCGACCAACGCGTCCGCACGGCGCACCAGTTGGCGCAGACCCTGCGGGAGCTCGTACCCGAGCTGGACGAACGGCGGATCGCGGCGGTCCGTACCGCCTTCCAGGACGCGCTGGGACCGGAGCGGCCCGATGCCTCGATCGGGCTGGTGCCGAGCTTCACGGCCGCCCGGACGGCGAACCGGCTGGACTTCCGCGGACCCGCCTACACCCTCGACGCGGCCTGCGCCTCCTCGCTGCTGGCGGTGGACCAGGCGGTGGGGCTGCTGGCGGCCGGGCGCTGCGACGCGGTGGTCGCGGGGGCCGTCCACCACTGCCACATCGCCACGCTGTGGAGCGTCTTCACCCAGCTGCGGGCGCTCAGCCCGAGCGAGCGGATCCGGCCCTTCGACCGGCGGGCCGACGGGACGCTGCTGTCCGAGGGGACGGGCGTGGTGCTCCTGAAGCGCCTTGCCGACGCGGAGCGCGACGGCGACCGGATCTACGCGGTGATCCGCGGTACGGGTGTGGCGGGTGACGGGCGGGCGGCCAGCCTGATGAGCCCGCTGGTCGCCGGCCAGGTACGGGCGCTGGAGCGGGCCTGGCAGGACGCCGGGCTGGACCCGCGGGCGGCCGACGCGCTGGGGCTGCTGGAGGCCCACGGCACGGGCACCCCGGTCGGCGACACGGCGGAACTGGAGACCCTGGCCCGGGTGTTCGGCCCGCCGGAGGACCGCGGGGCCGCCTCCGTATCCGGCTCCGGGCGCGGGATCGGCTTCGGCTCCGTGAAATCGATGCTCGGACACACCATGCAGGCCTCCGGCATGGCCGGGCTGATCAAGGCGGCGCTCGCCGTCCACGAGGGGGTGCTCCCGCCGACCCTGCACCTGGCGGAGCCGCACCCCGACCTGGCCCGGACCCGGATGCGGCCGGTCACCGCGGCGCAGCCGTGGGAGCGTACGTCGGGGCCGCGCCGGGCGGGGGTCAACGCGTTCGGCTTCGGCGGGATCAACGCGCACGTGGTGCTGGAGCAGGCGCCGGGGGCGCCCGCCGCCGCTGCGCCGGGCCGCCGGGCCGCTCCCGCCCCCGTACGCCGCTTCCTGCCGCTCGGGGCCCCGGCGCAGGCTCCGCCGGCCGGCCCGGGCGGGCGGGAGGAGGTGCTCCTGCTCGCGGCGGACGGTCCGGCCGAACTGGCGCGGCTGCTGGCGGCGGGATCCCCCTCGGCGGGGGAAGGCCCGTGCCGGCTGGCGGTGGTCGGGCCCACCCCGCAGCGGCTCGCGCTGGCCGCGAAGGCGGTCGCGCGGGGGCGGGCCTGGCGCGGGCGCGGCGACGTGTGGTTCACGCCGGAGCCGCTGGGCGGGCGGCTGGCGTTCCTGTTCCCGGGGCTGGAGCCGGAGTTCGCGCCGGTGCTGGACGACGTGGCGGACCGGTTCCGGCTGGCCGCCCCCTCGCTGAGCCGGGGCGGTGACCTGGTGGAACGGGCCCTCGACGCGCTCGCCACCGGCCGCTTCCTCGCGCGGGTCCTGCCCGGACTGGGCATCGAGCCCGATGTGATGGCCGGCCACAGCCTGGGCGAGTGGGCCGCGATGGTGGCTGCGGGCATGTACCCGCGGGAGGCGGCCGACGCCTTCCTCGACTCGTTGCGGCCGGGCTCGCTGAAGGTGCCCGACCTGGTGTACGCCGCCCTCGGCTGCGGGGCGGAGCGGGCGGAGGCGGCGCTGCACGGGGTGGCGGGGGTGGTGGTCAGCCACGACAACTGCCCTCACCAGTCGGTGGTGTGCGGGGAGCCGGCGGGGGTGGCGCAGGTCCTGGAACGGCTGCGCGGAGACGGGGTCCTGGGCCAGGAGCTCCCCTTCCGCTCGGGGTTCCACACGCCGATGTGGGAGCCGTACCTCGGGCAGGTGCGGGCCGCCTTCGCGCGGCTGCCGCTTCGGGCCGGCTCGGTGCCGGTGTGGTCGGCGACGACGCTCGCACCCTTCCCGGCCGAGCCGGAGGCGGTGCGGGAGCTGGTGGTACGCCACCTGCTGGAGCCGGTCCGGTTCCGCGAGCTGACGCTGCGGCTGTACGAGGACGCGGGCGTGCGGAGCTTCGTGACCCTGGGGCCGGGGAGCCTGCCGGGCTTCGTGGAGGACACCCTCCGGGACCGCGGGCACCTCGCGGTGGCGGCCTCCGTGCCGCGCCTGTCGGGCCTGGCCGCCCTCCGGCGGGCCTGCGCCGCGCTCTGGGCGGAGGGCCGCGCCCCGCGCTGGGACCGCCTGACGGCGGGCCGCCCCGCGGACGACACCCCGCAGGCGGCCGGCGGCGCGGCGGGCGGCCCGGCCTCCGACCGCCCTGCGCCGCGCCGCGTCACCGTACAGCTGGACCTCGGCTCCCCCCTGGTCCACCTCACGTCCGCGGCCCGCGCGGCCTTCTCACACCCCGGGCCGGCCCCGTTCCCGGCGCCCATGGCTCCGCCGGCAGGACCTACTGCCCCGCGCCCGGCCTCGCCGGCTCTCCTGCCGCTCTCCGTTTCGCCCGCGCCGGCCGGCGCCCCGTGGGCGCCTCCGCCGGAAGGCTCCCTGGCGGCGCCGACTCAGGCGGGCCCTCCGCACGGCGGGACGCACCGCACCGGCGCCGATCCGGCGGCGCACCGGCCGGTCCTGCTGTCCGCGCTGGACGCCGTCCTCGCCGAAGCCGACGCCGCCGCGCGGACGGTGGCCGAGGCCTGGGCCCTCTCCCCGACATCCCCTCCCGCGGCCCCGACGGGCCCGCGAGCGGCCGCCGTGGAACCACCCGCCGCCGCGGAGGCCGCACGGGCGACCGCCCCGGACGGCCGCCCGGCGGACGGGGCGGGTCCGGTCGGGGGCGGCGGGGGCGGCGGGCCGGAGACGGCGCACGTGCTGCGGCTCGGACTGGACACACTGCCTTCCGTCCGCGACCACTGCGTGTACCTGCAACCCGACGGCTGGTCCGAGGACTCCGACCGGTTTCCGGTCGTGCCCATGACGACCATGCTGGAGCTCGCCGCCGACGCGGCCCTGCGGCACGCCGCCGAGGGCGCAGCCGCCGTCCTCGGCTACGAGGACGTACGGGCCCTGCGCTGGCTGCCCGTCGCACCCGCCGTGGACGTCGACGTCCGCATCCGGGACGAGGGCGGAGGCCGGATCCGGGTCACGCTCGGCCCGTACGCCTCCGTGGTCGTCGTGCTCGGCCCGCGCTACGGGGCACCGCCCGGTCCCGACCCGGCACCCCTGCGCGATCCCCGGCCCGCCCCCGTCAGCGCCGAGGCCCTCTACCGGGACCGGTGGATGTTCCACGGCCCCCGCTTCGCCGGCGTGCACGCGGTCCACACCGTCGCCGCCGACGGCATCCGCGGGGAGCTGCGCGCGCTCCCCGCCCCCGGCGCCCTGCTCGACGCCGCCGGGCAGCTCTTCGGGCACTGGATGCAGCTCGAACTTCCCGTGGACCGCCTGGTGTTCCCGGCCACCGTCGACCGGATCCGGTTCTACGGGCCCCCGCCCGCCCCGCAGACCCTGCTGACCGCCACCGCCCGCATCCGGGAGGTCCGCGACGTGACCGTGCGCGGTGATCTCGAACTCCAGGACCGCAGCGGCCTGCTGTGGGCCCGGATCGACGGCTGGACGTACCGCCGCTTCGGCGCCGACGAGCGGGTGTGGCCGATGAAGTTCACCCCCGAGGTCTGCGGCATCGGCGAGCCGCAGGCCGCCGGCTGGTGCCTGGCCCGGCGCCGGTGGGCCGACCCCGCCTCGCAGGAGCTGGTGATGCGCCGCTACCTCGGCGCCGCCGAACGAGCCGCCTACGAACGGCTCGCGCCCCGCGCCCGCGGGCCCTGGCTGCTGGGCCGGATCGCCGCCAAGGACGCCCTGCGGCAGCTGCTGTGGGACGGCGGCGCCGGTCCGGTGTTCCCCGCGGAGGTGCCCGTCGGCAACGACCGGGCCGGGCGTCCCCTCCCCGAGGGCCCGCTCACCCGCGGACTGCACCTGTCGATCGCCCACAAGGACCGGATCGCGGTCGCCCTCGCTCACGCCTCCGGGCCGGTCGGCATCGACGTGGAGCCGGTGACCACCGACCCCGGCGCGCTGCTCCGGACCGCCCTCTCCGCCGAGGAGGCACGCCTGGCCGAGCAGCTCGCCGACCGCGAGGGCACCGGCCTGCCCGCCGCGCTCACCGCCCTCTGGTGCGCCAAGGAGGCCGCCGCCAAGGCGGCCGGCACCGGGCTCGGCGGCCGTCCGCGCGAGTGGCGGGTCGGCGAGGACCCGGCCACCGCCGCGCTGCGGGTGCTGTCGCCCGAGGGGCAGCCGTACCCGGTGCGGACGGACCTGCTCCCCGAGGGCCACGTCGTCGCCTGGACCGCCCACCCCGCCCGATCCTCCCCGGTTCCCCTCACCCTCACGGAGACCAGTCATGGCCACTGAAATCCTCGCCGAGATCACCGGCATGCTCGTGGAGATCGTCGGCGACGAGTTCCTCCTCGCGGAAGAGGTCACGATGAAGACGACGTTCAACGAGGACCTCGCGCTGGAGAGCATCGAGTTCGTCGCCCTCGCCGAACTGCTGCACCAGCGCTACGGCGCCGAGGTCGACCTGATGGGCTTCCTGGCCGAGAAGGACATGGACGCCATCCTCGCCATGTCCGTCGGTGAACTGGTCACCCACATCGGGCGGGTCACCCACGCCTCCCTCGCCCAGGCCTCCCTCGCCCGCGCCACGGCGGCCGTCCCGGCCGCCCCCGCCCCGTCCGCCGGCTGAGCCCGCCATGGCCTTCACCACCGCCAACGCCCTGCGCTTCCACGTCCAGCGGCTCCCGGCCGCCGCCGACGCCACCGGCCGGCCCGTCGTCGTCTTCCTGCACGGGCTCGTCGTCGACAACCTCTCCTCCTTCTACTGTCCCCTCGCCGTCCCCGTGGCCCGCGCCGGTCACGAGGTCGTCCTCTACGACCTGCGGGGCCACGGCCGTACCGAGCGCCCGGCCACCGGCTACGACAGCCGCACGGCCGTACGGGACCTGTTCGCGCTGCTCGGCGCGCTCGGCCTCGGACGGCGCCGGCTGCACCTGGTCGGCAACAGCTACGGCGGCACGCTCGCCCTGCACGCCGCGCTCGCCCGGCCCGACCTGGTCGCAGGGCTGACGCTGCTCGAACCCCCGCTCAGCGGCGCCTGGGTGGAGAACATGGTGGACACCCTGTCCGCGGCGGCGCTCAGCCTGGAGGGCAGCCCGGTCCCGTCCGAGCTGCTCGGCCTCAGGCTGCGCAAGGCCGCGCATCTGACGGCGATCGCCGACGAGCTGCTCAACCGGACCAGCCTCGTCGACGACATCGCGGCCAGCCGCACCTTCACCCCCGCCGACTACGCCAGGCTGCGCTGCCCGCTCCTGATCGTCTGCGGAGAGCATTCCGAACTGGTGCCGGGCGCAATGGAGCTGGCGGAGCACGCCCCGCGGGACGGCACGGCCGTCGAGATCCTGCCGGGGCTCGGGCACGACGTGCTGAAGGAGAGCAGCGGCTCCCTGCGCAAGGCCGTCCTGGCCCATCTGGACGCGACCGCGGCCGCCGCCGGCGGCGCGAACGCCACCCCGGGGGGAGTGCTGGTCCGGTGAAGGTGCTGTTCACGGTCCCCCCGCTGGCGGGACACGTCAATCCGACGGTGGCGGTCGGGGCCGAACTCGCCGCCCGCGGCCACGAGGTCGCCTGGACGGGGCCGAGCGGTCCGCTGTCCCGCCTGCTGCCCCCGTACGCACGGATCCTGCCGGCCGGCGAGGAGAACGGCGGCGGCTACGCGGCCCTGCACGAGCGCTGGCGCGACCTGCGCGGGGTCGGGGCACTGCGCTTCCTCTGGGAGGAGGCGCTCGTGCCGCTGGCCCGGGCGATGCTGCCGGGGGTCACCGAGGCGGCCCGCGCCTTCGGCCCCGACCTGCTGGTCGCCGACCAGCAGGCGCTCGCCGGGCCGGTGGCGGCGCGGCGGCTCGGGATCCCCTGGGCCACCTCGGCGAGCACCTCCGCCGAACTCACCCGGCCGTTCGCTGACTTCCCGAAGGTCGGCGAATGGGTCGCCGGGCAGATCTCAGGCTTCCTCGCCTCGTGCGGGGAGGAGGACACCGGCTGGGACCCGCGGTTCTCCGAGCGGCTGGTGCTGGTCTTCTCCACCCCCGAACTCGTCGGCGCCGGGGACGGCTTCGCGCCGCACCACGCCTTCGTCGGACCGGCCTTCGGGGCCCGGCCGCCCGCGCCCGGCTTCCCGTGGCAGCGGCTGGACCCGGAGCGGCGCCGGGTGCTGGTGTCGCTGGGCACCCTCAACCAGGAGGCCGGCGGCCGGTTCTACGGCGCCGTGCTCGACGCCGCGCGGCGGCTGGCCGGCGAGGTCCAGGTGGTCCTGGCCGGACCCGCCGCTCTGGCCGCGTCTGCGCCCGCGAACGTGCTGGTGCAGGACCGGGTGCCGCAGCTGGAGCTGCTGCCGCATCTGGACGCCGTGGTCTGCCACGGCGGGCACAACACCGTCTGCGAGGCCCTCGCGTACGGGCTGCCGCTGGTGCTGGCGCCGATCCGGGACGACCAGCCGATCGTGGCCCGGCAGGTCGTCGAGGCGGGTGCGGGGGTCCGGGTGCGGTTCGGCCGGCCCCGGGCCGAGGAACTGCGGGACGCGCTGACGGCCGTGCTGGACGAGCCCGGCCCGCGCCGTGCCGCCCGGCGGATCCAGGCCTCCTTCGCCGCGGCAGGCGGAGCCGCCGCCGCGGCCGACCGGTTGGAGAAACTGCTGTGAACCCTGTCCACTCTGCGGGCCCCGTGACCTCTGTGACCTCCGGGAGGGCGCCGGCGGCGGGCGGGGTCCGGTGGACCTCCGCGGCCCTGCTGCTCGCGCTCGGCGCGGGCACCGTGCGCGCCCGGCGGCGGCTGCGGGCGCTGCCCGCCCTGCCTCCGACCCCGGCCGGCTCGGCGGGGGTGCCGCGCGCCGCCGGGTGGCGGCTGCTGACCGCGCGGGGGGTGGAGGCCGACCCGGCGACGTTCCTGGCCGCCTGCGCGTACGCAGACCGGGAGGGGCTGCGGGTGCTCGACCTGTTGCCGGGGGACCTCGCCGCCGAGCGGGTGCTGGGCCTGCTGCGGCTGGTCGATCCGGCCCGCTACCGCGGCGACCGCCTGGCCGAGGGGCGCGGGGCGGGGTACGCGGTGCTCGTGGCGGAGGAGGTGCTCGCCCGGGCCGGGGTCGACGACGGCCCGGCTGCGGGTGCCGGTACGCCGGGCCCGGACCGCGCCGAACTGCTCGCCTTGGTGCGCCGCTTGAAGGAGTACGCGGCCGACGCCACCGGCCTGGCCGTGGCCCCGGCGCTGTCCTGCGGCCGGCCGGCCTCCGGGGCGGACACCGGTGCGGTGCGGGAGGCCGAGCTGCGCGCCCAGGGCCTGCCGCCGGGGGCGCTGGCCGCCGCGCAGCTCGCCGGGCTGGCCCTGCTCGCCACGGTGGCCGGGCGCCAGGGCCGGTGGGGCGCGGCCGCGGCCGGGCTGTACTGGCTCCAGCCGTACCTCGCCCTCGGCGGCCCGGGGGGCCCGCTGCGGCCCGCCGACCTGGCCCGGGCGACCGCCGCCCGGCCGGTACGCTCCCTCGGCGCGGCTCTCCGTACGGCCGCACACGCCGCTCGTCCGGGGTCGCCCAGCCCGGCCGACCGGGCACGGGCGGCCGCCTACCGGGCCGAACTGGCCGGCGGCACCGACCGGTTCCTGGAGCCGCGCCGCCCGGACTGCCCCTGGTGCGGCTCCCGGCGGCTCACGGTCCGGGTCCGGGTGCCGGACCTGCTCCAGGGCAAGCCCGGCCGGTTCACCCTGGAGCAGTGCGGGGCCTGCGCGCACGTCTTCCAGAACCCCCGGCTGACCCCCGAGGGCCTGGATTTCTACTACCGCGACTTCTACGACGGCCGCGGCGGCGAGGGCGCGGGCACGGTCTTCGGGCGGCTCGGCGCGTCCTACCGGGCCCGGGCCGAGATGCTCCGCCCGTACGGCGGCGCCCCGGCGTCCTGGCTGGACGTCGGCACCGGGCACGGGCACTTCTGCAACGCCGCACGGGCCGTGTGGCCGCAGACCCGCTTCGACGGGCTCGACATGGGCGAGGGGGTGCGCGAGGCCGAGCGGCGGGGCTGGGTGGAGAGCGGGTTCCAGGGCCAGTTCCCGGAGTACGCCGAGAAGCTGGCCGGCCGGTACGAGGTGGTCAGCATGTACCACTACCTGGAGCACACCCGCGATCCGCTCGCCGAACTCGACGCGGCCGCCGAGGTGCTGGCCCCGGGCGGGCTGGTGGCCATCGAGCTGCCGGATCCGCAGTCGCGCATGGCCCGGCTGCTGGGACCCGCCTGGCTGCCCTGGTTCCAGCCGCAGCACCAGCACCTGATCCCGGCCCCGAACCTGCGGGAGGCGCTGGCCGACCGGGGGTTCACCGTCCTCGCCGAGGAGCACGGCCCCGCCCACCAGGGCAACGACTTCTTCGGCGCGGTGGCCCTGACCGCGACGCGCCTGGCCCCGGATCCGGACCGGCCGTGGGGACCGCCGGCGACGCCGCGCCGCCGGGCCGCCGCCGCGGCCGTACGGGCGGCGGCGCTGCCGTGCTTGGCCGGTGCGGCGGTGCTCGACGCGCTGCGCACGGCCGCGGCCCGGCGGTCCGACGGCGGCAACGCCTACCGGATGCTGGCCCGCAAGGAGGGGCCGTGACCGGCGCCGGACAGGTGACCGGGGCCGCCGCCGGGAACGCGGCCGGGGCCGGCGCCCCGGTCGGCCCGCCGGTGGGCGGCGAGGGGCCGGACCTGGCCCGGCGGGCCACCGCCGACCCGCTGTTCCGGCTCGTCGCGTACGCCCTGGAGTCCGCGCACGGCCGTGCCCCGGCCGCCGTGTGGAGCGCCCCGCACGCCTTCCACCTGGGCTCGCCGGGGCTGGTGGCGGCGGCGGGCTGGCCGGTGGCGGCCGCCGCCGCGCCGCGCTCCGACGGCCTGGTGCGGCTGAGCTCGCTCGGGCATCCCGCCGACAGCTGCGAGGTGCCGCTGGCCCCGGACGGGCCGCCGTCCGCCGTCCCCGCCTGGGCGGCGCGCCCGTACGCCCTGCTGCGGGTGCTCGCCCGCGCCGGGTACGGGCGCGGCGGGACCGACCTGCACGTGCAGGGCTCGCTCACCGCTGCCTCCGGGCTGGCGGTGGCGGAGCCCGCCGACTGCGCGACGGCGCTCGCGGTGGCCGATGTGCACGGGGACGCACGCGGCGGGGCAGGCGGTCCGGCGGGAGGGGAGCCGGACCGTGCACGACTGGCCCGGCTGCTCGCCGAGGCGCTGCCGGGCAGCGACCGGGCCCTGCACCGGGCGGCCCTGTTCGCCCGGCCCGGGGAGGCGCTGCTGATGGACGGGGACGGGGGGAGACCGCCCCGGCACGTCACCTTCGACCCGGCGGCCTCCGGCAGCCGGCTGGTGCTGCTGGCCGTGCGCGGGAGCCTGCCCGCGGCGGACCGGCCGGCGGCGCTGGCCCGGGCCGTGGACTGCGCCCGCCGGGCGGGGGCGCTGAGCGCCTGGCCGCCCGGGCCGCGGCCGGGCCGGAGCGTGCTGGTGCTGCTGCCCGGGACGCGTCTGACGGCGGTCCGGGCCGCGGTCGCGGAGGACTTCCGCGGCCGCGGGCAGCCCGTGCCCCGCTTCTTGAACATCGCCGTGGCCGGAGCGGCCCGGCGAGAGGAGTGACCCACACCCACCCGGCACCACCGAGATCGAGAGGAACAGCACATGCCCTCACCCAAGGCCGCCGCAAGACGCCGGACCCGCCGGTCCGCGCTCGCGGCCGGGCTCGGCGCGCTCACCTTGCTGGGCGCCTTCACCGTGGCCAACTCGCAGGCGGCGGACGGCAGTACCGGCGCCGCGCCGGCGCCCTCGGCGGCCGCCGGCCTGCCGTCCTACGACCACGTGGTGGTCGCCGTGTACGAGAACAAGCAGTACGGGGAGATCATCGGCAGCGCGAACGCCCCGTACATCAACCAGCTGGCGAACGGCGGCGCGAGCCTGACCGGCATGAAGGCGTTGACGCACCCCAGCCAGCCGAACTACTTCAACCTGTTCTCCGGCGCCACGCAGGGCATCACCGGCGACGGCTGCTACACCGCGCAGTCGATGACCGCGGCCAACCTGGGGCAGGAGGTGATCGCCGCCGGGAAGACCTTCGCGACGTACAACGAGGACCTGCCGGCCGAGGGGTCGACGGCGTGCAGCAGCGGCAAGTACGCACAGAAGCACAACCCGTGGTTCGCCTTCAAGAACGTACCGCTGAACACGGGCAAGACCTGGTCGCAGTTCCCGCAGGGCAACTTCGCGGCGCTGCCGAACCTGTCGTTCGTGGTGCCGAACCTGTGCAACGACATGCACGACTGCGCGGTCGGCACGGGCGACACGTGGACGAAGACCAACCTGGACGCGTACGCGCAGTGGGCGAAGACCCACAACAGCCTGCTCGTGCTCACCTGGGACGAGGACAACTACCTCGGATCGAACCGGATCGCCACCGTCTTCCACGGGGCGAACGTCAAGACCGGCGCGTACTCCACGGCCTACAGCCACCACCACCTGCTGCGCACCCTGGAGGACCTGTTCGGCACGGCGACGCACGCGGGGAACGCGGCGAACGTCCAGCCGATCACCGAGGTCTTCACCGGCTCCACGGACCCCACGCCGACCCCCACCCCGACGCCCACC
>NZ_JBEXRC010000079.1:0-19906 GCF_040612915.1 Streptomyces sp. NPDC006326
GGCGCCCCGGCGCGGGGGCCTTTCTCGGGGGGGGGGGCCGGCCCCGGCGGGGGTGCCCTTACGGGGCAGCGGTCACTTCTTGCGGCGACGGCCGCCGGCGGCCTTCTGGGCCTTGCGGCGCTCGGCCCGCGTCATCCCCGCCTCGGCCTCGTCGGCCTCGAAGTCGCCCTCGACCACGCCGCCCTCGCCGTCCACCGTCGGGGCGGAGAAGTGCAGGCGGTCCGGACGCTGCGGGGCGTCCAGGCCCTTGGCCCGGATCTCCGGCCGCGCGGCCGCGGCCACCGCGGGCTCGACGTCCTGCACCGGGACCTCCTCGACCTGCTGCTCGACCTGGACCTCCAGGTTGAACAGGTAGCCGACGGACTCCTCCTTGATGCCCTCCATCATGGCGTTGAACATGTCGAAGCCCTCGCGCTGGTACTCGACCAGCGGGTCCTTCTGGGCCATCGCCCGCAGGCCGATGCCCTCCTGGAGGTAGTCCATCTCGTACAGGTGCTCGCGCCACTTGCGGTCCAGGACCGACAGCACCACGCGCCGCTCCAGCTCGCGCATGATGTCGGAGCCGAGGGCCTTCTCGCGCGCCTCGTACTGCTCGTGGATGTCGTCCTTGACGGACTCCGCGATGAACTCGGCGGTGATCCCCGCGCGGTCGCCCGCGGCCTCCTCCAGCTCCTCCACCGTGACCTTGATCGGGTAGAGCTGCTTGAAGGCACCCCACAGCCGGTCCAGGTCCCACTCCTCGGCGAAGCCCTCGACCGTCTCGGCCGCGATGTAGGCGTCGATCGTGTCGTCCATGAAGAAGCGCACCTGCTCGTGCAGGTCCTCGCCCTCCAGGACGCGGCGGCGCTCGCCGTAGATGACCTCGCGCTGGCTGTTGAGGACCTCGTCGTACTTCAGGACGTTCTTGCGGGTCTCGAAGTTCTGGGTCTCGACCTGCGACTGGGCCGACGCGATCGCGCGCGTCACCATCTTGTTCTCGATCGGCACGTCGTCCGGCACGTTCGCCATCGACATGACGCGCTCGACCATCTGCGCCTTGAACAGCCGCATCAGGTCGTCGCCGAGCGACAGGTAGAACCGGGACTCGCCCGGGTCGCCCTGACGGCCGGAGCGGCCGCGCAGCTGGTTGTCGATACGGCGCGACTCGTGCCGCTCGGTGCCCAGCACGTACAGCCCGCCGAGCGCCTTGACCTCTTCGAACTCGGCCTTCACGGCCGCCTCGGCGCGCTGGAGCGCGGCGGGCAGCGCGTGCGCCCACTCCTCGATGTGCTCCTCCGGGTCGAGGCCCTGCTGGCGCAGCTCGGCCTCGGCGAGGTCGTCCGGGTTGCCGCCGAGCTTGATGTCGGTACCGCGGCCGGCCATGTTGGTGGCGACGGTGACGGCGCCGCGGCGGCCGGCCTGGGCGACGATCGAGGCCTCGCGCTCGTGGTGCTTGGCGTTCAGCACCTCGTGCGGGATGCCCCGCTTGGAGAGCTGCTGGGAGAGGTACTCGGACTTCTCGACCGACGTCGTGCCGACGAGGATCGGCTGGCCCTTCTCGTGCTTCTCCGCGATGTCGTCGACGACGGCGGCGAACTTTGCGACCTCGGTCCGGTAGATCAGGTCCGGCTGGTCCTTGCGGATCATGTCCCGGTTGGTCGGGATCGGGACGACGCCGAGCTTGTAGATCTGGTGGAACTCGGCGGCCTCGGTCATGGCCGTACCGGTCATGCCGGACAGCTTGGTGTAGAGGCGGAAGAAGTTCTGGAGGGTGATCGTGGCGAGCGTCTGGTTCTCGTCCTTGATCTCCACCCCTTCCTTCGCCTCGATCGCCTGGTGCATGCCCTCGTTGTAGCGGCGGCCGGCGAGGATACGGCCGGTGTGCTCGTCGACGATCATGACCTCGCCGTCGATGACGACGTAGTCCTTGTCGCGCTTGAACAGTTCCTTCGCCTTGATGGCGTTGTTCAGGTAGCCGACGAGGGGGGTGTTCACCGACTCGTAGAGGTTCTCGATGCCGAGCCAGTCCTCGACCTTGGCGACACCGGCCTCGTGGATGCCGACGGTGCGCTTCTTCTCGTCGACCTCGTAGTCGCCGGTCTCCTCGATGCCCTTCAGCGGCTGGCCGGCCTCGCCCTTGGTCAGGCGGGTGACCAGCTTGGCGAAGTCGGCGTACCACTTGGTCGCCTGGTCGGCCGGACCGGAGATGATCAGCGGCGTACGGGCCTCGTCGACGAGGATGGAGTCGACCTCGTCGACCACGGCGAAGTTGTGGCCGCGCTGCACCAGCTCGTCCTTCGACCACGCCATGTTGTCGCGCAGGTAGTCGAAGCCGAACTCGTTGTTCGTGCCGTACGTGATGTCGCAGTTGTACTGCTCGCGGCGCTGCGCCGGCGACATGTTCGCCAGGATGCAGCCGACCTCCAGGCCGAGGAACTTGTGCACCCGGCCCATCAGCTCGGAGTCGCGCTCGGCGAGGTAGTCGTTCACCGTGATCAGGTGGACGCCCTTGCCGGACAGGGCGTTCAGGTACGCGGGCAGCGTGCCGACGAGGGTCTTGCCCTCACCGGTCTTCATCTCGGCGACGTAGCCGAGGTGCAGCGCCGCGCCGCCCATGATCTGGACGTCGTAGTGGCGCTGGCCGAGGACGCGCTTGGCGGCCTCGCGGACGGTCGCGAAGGCCTCCGGCAGCAGGTCGTCCAGGCTCTCGCCGTCCTGGTAGCGCTGCTTGTACTCGTCCGTGAGCGCCCGCAACTCGGCGTCGGAGAGGTTGACGAAGTCCTCTTCGATGGAGTTGACCTGGTCCGCGATGCGGTGCAGTTTGCGCAGGATCTTGCCTTCGCCTGCACGCATGAGCTTGTTGAAGACGGACACCGAGGTTTGTCTCCTTGCCGGTCGGGCCTGGGCACTGGTTCGTACGCGGGCACGGAGGGTGGGCCCCACCGCAACGGCCATCGTAAGCGAGGACGCGGTCGCGTCGGGAGGTCCGCCGCATCCGCAGGGCGCGGGCACCCGGAATGAGAACGTGTGCGGCGCCCGGAAGGTGCCGGTGTAACCGAAAACTGTTCGCGGTGTCCCCCGGACAGCCACCAGAATCCGTTCATGGAACCCCTCACACTGAGCACCGAGCGTCTGCGGCTGCGGCCGTTCACCCCGGCGGACGAGGACGAGGTGTACGCGGCCGTGCAGGACCCGGACATCCAGCGCTGGACGATGGTCCCCTCCCCCTACACCCGCGAGGACGCCCGCAGCTTCGTCGGCGAGATGGTCCCGAACGGCTGGCGCGAGGACACCGCCTACAGCTTCGCCGTCCGGCCGGCCGGGGACGGACCGCTGGTCGCGGCCGTCGGCGTCCACGTCCGCGGGCCGGGCAGTTACGAGATCGGCTACTGGACGGCCAAGGAGCACCGGGGCCGCGGCTACATGACCGAGGCCGTCCTGGCCGTGGCCCGCTGGGTCTTCACCGAGGTGGGCGCCGCACGGCTGGAGTGGCGCGCCGAGGCCGGCAACGCCGGTTCGCGCGCCGTCGCCGAGAAGGCCGGCTTCCGCATGGAGGGCGTCCTGCGCGCCGGCCTGGAGAAGAGCGGCACGGTGCGGGACTGCTGGATAGGCGGCCTGCTCCCCTCGGACCTCGGCCTGCCCTCCGCGCTCCCGTACCTGCCCGCTGTCAGTGGGGGGATCTAGGGTGCGGTCATGACGACCGCACCGCCGCCGACCCTGTCCCTGTCCGCCGACGAGGCCCGCCGCATCGCCCTGCGCGCCCAGGGCTTCCTGGGGGCGCCCGACCGGCGCGGCGGGGTCCGGGGCGTGCTGCGCCACCTGGGCGCGGTGCAGCTGGACACGATCTCCGTACTGGCCCGCTCCCACGAGCTGGTCCCGTACGCGCGCCTCGGCGCGGTGGGCCGGGCGGCGGTCGAGTCGGCGTACTGGTCCGACCGGCACGCCTTCGAGTACTGGTCGCACGCGGCCTGCATCCTGCCCATCGAGGAGTGGCCGCACTTCGCCTTCCGGCGGCGGGCGCGCCGGGCCCGCGGCCACCGCTGGCACGTCCTGCAGGACAAGGAGCGCTCGACGAAGGCGGTGCTGGACCGGCTGCGGTCCGACGGGCCGCTCACCTCGACCGGGCTGGGCGGCGCCAAGAACGGCGGCGAGTGGTTCGAATGGTCCGAGACCAAGATCGCCGTGGAGTGGCTGCTGGACACCGGCGAGGTGGTCTGCACGCAGCGGCGCGGCTGGAAGCGGGTGTACGACCTGCCGGAGCGGGCGGTTCCGGATGCCCTGCTCCATGACGACATGGACGACCGCGAGTGCCTGAGGCGCCTGGTGGCGCTGGCCGGCCGGTCCCTCGGCGTCGGCACCCGCGCCGACCTCGCGGACTACCACCGCCTCAAGGGCGAGCAGGTCGACGCCGTGATCGCCGACTCGGGGCTGGTGCCGGTGGAGGTCGAGGGCTGGGGCAGGCCCGCCTGGGCGGACCCGGCCGCGCTGGCCACGGTCCCGCGGGGTCGGCACCGCACGACCCTGCTCTCCCCGTTCGACTCCCTGGTCTGGGACCGCGCCCGCACGGAGCGCGTCTTCGATTTCACCCACCGCCTGGAGGCGTACGTCCCCAAGCCCCGGCGGATACACGGCTACTTCGCGATGCCGCTGCTCGCGGGCGGCCGGCTCCAGGGCCGCGTCGACCCGGCCCGCGAGGGCCGCACCCTGGTGGCCCGCCAGCTCTCCCTGACCGGCCTGAAGGCCGCCCGCCCGATGGCCGAGGCCCTGCGCGAGGCGGCGGAATGGGTCGGCTGCGACACCGTCCGCATCGACCGCACCGCCACCCCCGCCGAGGCCGAGGCCGTCACGGCGGAACTGGCCGCGCTCTAGGCGGCGCTCCGGGCCGCGCTCCCGTGGCACGAGAGCGAGGGCCCGCGGGCTCGGATGGGGGCGGGAGGGGGCGGGGAGCGCGAGCCGGTCAGCGGATTTCGAGGATCTTCTCCCGCATCGCGTACACCACGGCCTCCATCCTGGAATGCAGCTGCAGCTTCTCCAGGATGTTGCGCACGTGGTTCTTCACGGTGTTCTCCGAGATGAACAACTCCTTGGCGATGTCCCGGTTGTTCATCCCGGTCGCCACCAGCTTCAGGACTTCCAGTTCCCGGTCCGTGAGCCGGGGCGCCGGCACGAGCCGCCGCTCGTCCGTCCGCTGGATCATCGACTTGAACTCCGTCAGCAGTTTCGACGCCATCGACGGGCTGATCTGCGACTGGCCGTCCGCCACCGCGCGGATCGCCGTCGCCACCTCGTCGGTGGAGATCTCCTTCAGGAGGTACCCGGTCGCACCCGCCTTGATCGCGTCGTAGAGGTCCGCCTCCTCGTCGCTGATCGTCAGCATGATGATCTTCGCGGAGGGGGCGACCTCCTTGATCGAGGTGCACGCCTCGATCCCGCCGCGCCGGGGCATCCGCACGTCCATCAGCACGATGTCCGGCAGCAGGTCCGCCGCCTTGTCCACCGCCTCCGCGCCGTCACCCGCCTCGCCGACGACCTGGATGTCCTCCTCCTGCGCGAGGACGATCTCCAGCCCGCGCCGGAACAGGGCGTGGTCGTCGACGACGAGCACCCGGATCGGCTCGCCGCCCTCATCGCCGCGCACCGGTCCGAAGCTGTCCGCCATCGTTCCTCCCCCTGCATGTGCCGAGCTCTGGGCCAACCGGACGAGGTCGTCGGCCGGTTGACTGCCCGCCATGATTCCATGCCTGCGCCACCGCGCGCGGGGTCGTCGGCGACCACCTGGCGTATACACGTCGTAAGGGTGCCCCCGGGAAGACCGAACATCCCGGGGGCACCACACCCTCGCACCGCCCGGCCCGGCCGGGCGCGCGGCGTCAGCCGCCGAGCGCGCCGCCCGCGCCCGCACCGGGCTCGGCGGAGCTGGAGGCCTGGTCGGCGTTGAGGTGGATCACGCCGTAGTCGTAGCCGTGGCGCCGGTAGACGACGCTCGGCATCTTGGTCTCGGAGTCGACGAACAGATAGAAGTCGTGGCCGACCAGTTCCATTTCGTAGAGGGCCTGGTCGAGCGACATGGGGGCGGCCGAGTGGGTCTTCTCGCGGACGATGAGCGGGCCTTCGCCCTGCACTTCCAGCGATCCGATCCGCGTGGTCGGGATCGCGTCCTCCTTGCCCTCCGGGACCAGCTGGCCGTTGCCGTTCAGCGACGCGGCGTCCGGCACGGCGTCGGCGACCTCGGCCGCCGAGAGCCGTCCGCTGCCGCGGCGGCTGTGGCGCTTGTCGTGCTGCCTGCGCAGCCGGGCCTCAAGCTTCTCGTGTGCGAGGTCCAGCGCGGCGTACGGGTCGGCGGCAGCGGCCTCGGCACGGATCACCGGGCCGCGCGAGCGCAGGGTGATCTCCACACGGTCGGAACGGTCGGCCTGGCGCGGGTTGTGCTCCTTGGACACCTCGACGTCCATGCTGATGACTTTGCCGTCATACTTCTGGATCTTGTCCACGTTGAGCTTTTCGGCCACGTGCTTGCGGAACCGCTCGGGCACTTCGGTCTTGCGGCCCTTGACGACGATGTCCACGCAGAACTCCGTTCCCGGATAGCTCCGCCTCCTGGGGCGAAGCGTCTCCCTTTCGCACCAGGCTCCGGTGAACACCGGAGCCTCGGACTTGGCGACTTTCACCTCCTCCTCCCCCATCGGCAAGATCTACACCCCACCGACTTCGGAGTCGAGAGACAGCCTCTGACACGAAGTTTCGGAAACGCCGAAACGCACGGTCCGATGCATGGCGCCCAAGGCTCGCCGTTTCCTTACAACCGAACATATCTCTCGATGGCGGTTGTCGGCACCCGCTACCGGCACGTACCTCCGTTCAGGTGGCCATTCCCTCTTACCGGCTGCAACGATGCAGCTTCCCCTGCAGTTCCGAAACTATTCACCCGATCACCGCCCTGGACGGATCTTCGACCGGATCCGTACGAAGGACCCGGCCGGCGCCGCCACCACGGCCGCCCCCGCCACCGGTCCGAGCCCCGCGGCACGCACCGCCCGGGCCGCCTCCGCCAGCGTGGCTCCCGTGGTGATCAGGTCGTCCACCAGCACGATCCGCGCCGCCCCCGGCCGCGCCCCTCCCGGAGCCACCGCCGACGCCCCTCCCGGCACCACCGCCAGCGCGCCCGCCAGGTTCTCCCGCCGCTCCCGCGCCCCCAGGGCCGCCTGGTCCGCCACCGGCCGCCGCTGGCGCAGTACGGACGCCACGCGCGCCGCGCAACCGGCCCGCCGCAGCCGCCTCGCCGCCGCCAGGGCGATCCGGCGCGCCGGATCGTGCCCGCGCGCGCGGACCTGCGCCCGCGCCGAGGGCACCGGGACGAGCACCAGCTCCCGGCCGGGCCCGCCCGAGCACACCGCCGCCGCCAGCGCGGCGCCCAGCGGCCCGGCCAGCGGCAGCGCACCGCGTTCCTTGTGCGCCAGTACGACCGCCCGTACGGCACCCTCGTACGCGGCGGCGGCATGCACCGGCGGCAGCCCCCGCGGCGCGGGCGAGGGCCGTACGGGCCCGGCCGCCGCGCCGCTCAGCGCCTCAGCGCAGCGCGGGCACAGCACCGCCCGCGCGGCCCCGCACCCCGCGCAGTCCATCGGCAGCACCAGCCCGGCCAGCTCCTGCCACCACACCCGCATGCAGCCACTGTGCCGGGGCCGTTGCCCGCCCGCCACCCCTGTGGACAACCGCGCGGACGCAGCCCGGCCCGCAGCCCGGGGACGTCAGCCGGGGACGTCAGCCGGGGTAGACCGGCGCCCGGCCGCCCGCCGCCACCGTGCGCCACTGCGCCCCCGGCGGCAGCCACACGATCCCGTCCTCGTCCGAGCACGCGACCACGGGCTTCTTCTCGTCCTCGGTCGCCGTGACCGCGACCAGCCCGGTCGCCCCCGGCAGACCCGCCGCGACCATGGAGCCGTCCGCCAGCATGTACCGGGCCTGCACGACCCCGCCGCTCTCCCGGCCCACCACCAGCAGCCGGCCCCGCGGCGCCCAGCTCAGCGCCGTCACGCTCGCCATCTGCGGGGCCGCCGGACGCAGCTCGCGCACGGCCACCGGCGCCGCCGCGTCCGTCTTGCCCTCGGACCGTTCGATCCGCCCGACGAAGAGCCGGTTGCGGTTCTGGTTCTGCACGAGCAGCGCGATCCGCACCCCGTCGGGCGCCGCCTTCAGCGCGGTGATCCGCCCGCCGTCGAGCCCCGGGACCTCGACCTTCTGCGGGCTCCCGGTGCCGCCCGGCACCCGGTACAGCGCCGCGTTCTGCGGGTCCTGGTCGGCGACCCACAGATCGCCCGCCGCGTCCCAGCTCGGCGCCCCGAGCCCGTTCGGCTTGCCGCCCTTGCTGGTCAGCAGCGGCTGCGGCATCGTGCCGGCGGTGGTCGTGTTGACCAGGTAGAGCCCGTGCCCGTCCTCGGAGACCACGGCCGCGCGCTTCTCGTCGTACGAGACGGCCGCCGAGCCGACCTTGAAGGCGGCGGTCGCGGCCAGCGGGCCGGGCACCAGATCGGGCTTGTACTGCTGGTCCTCGCTGGTCACGTCGAGCTTCATCCGCACGAGCCGGCTGTCGCCGTCGACGTAGTACTGGAAGCCGGGGCTCGGGATCCGGTGCGCGAGAGCCGACGCCGCCGCGTTCGTCACCGAGCACAGCGAGGACCGGTCCGAGCGCAGCAGCTCGACCCGCGACAGCTGGGAGGCCGTCAGGTCCTGGACGGTGAAGAGCAGTTGGGTGGCCATCTTCTGGCACTGCGGCTGCGCGACGTTGTCGGCCTTGTCGTTCAGCGGCACCCGCAGCGTGTTCTGGCCGTCGTACGAAAGGGTCTTGGTGCCCTCGCGCAGCTCCGTACCGGCGGGGAAGCTCGAAGTGACCACGGGGGCCAGCCACTTGGACGGCCCGGCGAACAGCGACTGGACGGTCTGCGTGGTCGGGTCCATCCGCGAGTCGGGGTCACTGCGCTGGCGTACGTACACGGGGTCGGCGACGAGCGTGCCGCCCGCGAAGTAGTACTTGTTGACGGGCATGTAGATGCGCTGGAAGTCGGACTCGCCGAGCACGAGGCTGCTGGGCGGGGTGGCGATCCGCCACTCCTTGTTCTCCTTGACCAGCGTGAGGAACTCCTCGTACCGCCCGCCCGAGGTCTCCGGCTGGTACGCGCTGCGCTCGTCGACCGTCGCGAGCTTGGTGCCGCTGACCTTGAAGCGGGGGTCGGAGGAGTCCTTCTCGCCCTGGACGGAGACCCGGTCGAGGCCGGCGGAGAGCACGGTGACGGCCGAGCCGGGCTTCCAGTTCTTCGCCGCCTCCTGCGTGAGGTACTTGCGCGCGGTCTGCAGCTGCGGGTCGTCGCTGGTCATGGCCTCCAGGAAGCCGTCGACGATGTCCTGGGCGCTGGCCTTCTCGGCCGGCGGCACGCCGAAGACCCGGACCTGCGAGTCGACCCCCTGCGAGGCCCGTACCTCGCGGATCTCCCCGTGGTCGGGCATGGAGGCGCAGCCGGCGAGGACCAGCGCGGCCGCCCCGAACGCGCAGGCGCGGCCCGCCCGCCGCCGGCGGACGCCGCCGTCCCTGGATACCCGTGCGGGCTCAGCGTCCACCTGCGCCATCCTCCTGTGCTGCCGGCCGGCCGGCGGCCGTGCGGTCCGGCGTGCGGACGGTCCCGCCCTGCGCGCCGGACGCGGTGTCCTTCGTACGCGGCGCCGGGTCCTGCGCCGGAGCCGCCGCGTCCTGCGGGGTCCCGGCGGCCCGGTCCGCCGTCCTGTCGGCTGCGCCGTTGGCCGGGCGGTCGGCCGTCCCGTTGGCCGTCCCGTTGGCCGGGCGGGCCACCACCCGGGCCCCGTTGCCGGGCAGCGCCGTCGGGTCCGCCGGCACCGGAACGGCCCCGGCGACCGCCGAGCGCGGCGGTATCGGCGAGCGCTCGGGCCGCCCCGCGTCCCGCGCAGGCACCTGCGGGACCGCCCCGGCACCGGCCGCCTCGGCCGCCGCCCTGGCCCGGTTGGCCCGCGAGTCCTCCGGCTCCAGCGGGATCGGGGAGCCCCGCAGCGGCTCGTCCGCCGTGCGCGGCAGGGTCAGCCGGAACTGCGAGCCGCCGCCCGGCTCTCCCCAGGCCTGGAGCCAGCCGCCGTGCAGCCGGGCGTCCTCGACGGCGATGGACAGGCCGAGCCCCGTCCCGCCGGTCGTGCGCGCCCGCGCGGGGTC
Source organism: Streptomyces sp. NPDC006326 (assembly GCF_040612915.1). Taxonomy (NCBI): domain Bacteria; kingdom Bacillati; phylum Actinomycetota; class Actinomycetes; order Kitasatosporales; family Streptomycetaceae; genus Streptomyces; species Streptomyces sp. NPDC006326. Next base: position 10,193 of record NZ_JBEXRC010000079.1, read on the forward strand.
GGCCCGCCAGAAGCGGTTGAACACGCGGGTGGCCTCGCCCGGCTTGAGCCCGACGCCGTAGTCCCGTACGGCCACCGCGACGGCCCCGCCCGCGGAGGCGAGCCGGACCACCACATCGCGCCCCTCGCCGTGCTCCACGGCGTTGACGACGAGGTTGCGCAGGACCCGCTCCACGCGCCGGGCGTCGGCCTCGGCTATGACGGGCTGGGTGTCGCCGAGCACCCGGATGCGGGTGCCCTTGTGCTCCGCGAGCGGCTCGGCGCCGTCGATGACCCGGCGTACGACGTCCCGCAGGTCGATCGGCTCCGCCTCCAGGGCCGCGGCCCCCGCATCGAACCGGCTGATCTCCAGCAGGTCCGCGAGCAGCGACTCGAAGCGGTCGAGCTGCCCGGCCAGCAGCTCCGCGGACCGCGCCGTGATCGGGTCGAAGTCCACCCGGGCGTCGTGGATGACATCGGCGGCCATCCGGACCGTCGTCAGCGGCGTCCGCAGCTCGTGCGAGACGTCGGAGACGAACCGGCGCTGCATCCGGGACAGGTCCTCCAACTGCTGGATCTTGTTCTGGAGGTTCTGCGCCATCTTGTTGAACGCCTCGCCGAGCCGGGCGATGTCGTCCTCGCCGGTGACCTTCATCCGCTCCTGCAGCCGCCCCGCCGAAAGCCGCTCGGCGATCCCGGCGGCCATGCGCACGGGGGTGACGATCTGGCGTACGACCAGCCACGCGATCGCGCTGAGCAGCACCACGACGAACAGGCCCGCGGTCGCGATGGTGCTCTTGACCAGGTTGAGGGACTCTTCCTCCTGCGTCAGCGGGAAGAGGTAGTACAGGTCGTACGGGTCGCCGTTGATGTCGGTGAGCCGCTTGCCCACGACCAGCGCGGGCCCGGGCGCCTTGGCCCCCGCCCCGGCGGTGTAGCGGATCTGGGAAAACGTCTTGAAGGTGCCGGTCGCGTGGTTGACGGACCGCCGCAGGGCGGGCGGGACGCTCGCGGTCGGGTCGACGTTGCCGGAAGCGCGGGCTCCCTTGACGCCCGAGACGGCGGATCCGCCCGGCGGCTGCGCGTCGCTCCCGCTCCCCGTACCGGCACCGAGCGCGACCACCTCGAAGGCGGTCTGCCCGCCACTGGCGAGCTGTTTGACCAGCGAGTTCATCCAGGTACTGGCGTCCCGGCCCACCTTGTTGTCGGTGGCGTCGGGCCCGTCGACGGTGGACGGCGTGTTGGCCTTCTCCTGCGCCACGGCGAAACCGCCCGCGGCCTGGCTCTGCGCGGCCTCCTCCTTGGCGTCCAGCAGCCCCTTGCTGACCTGCGCGATCACCACGAAACCGAGGGCGAGGACCACCGCCAGCGACATCAGCAGCGTGGCGGCGACCACCCGCAGCTGGATGTTGCGCCGCCACAGCCGGACAGCCGGAAGCAGCGGCCGCTGTACGAGGCGTACGAACAGCCGCAGCACGGGGCCGCCGGGCGCTCCGTCCTGGAGCAGCCGGCCGCCCCGCAGGACCCCCCGGCGGGAGCCGCTCCGGGGCTTGCCGGGCTGCACGTCAGCTGGGTCCGGCCTTGTAGCCGACACCGCGCACCGTCACGACGATCTCGGGGCGCTCCGGGTCCTTCTCGACCTTGGAGCGCAGCCGCTGCACGTGCACGTTGACCAGGCGGGTGTCCGCCGCGTGCCGGTAGCCCCACACCTGCTCCAGCAGCACCTCGCGGGTGAACACCTGCCAGGGCTTGCGGGCGAGGGCGACCAGCAGGTCGAACTCCAGCGGGGTCAGCGCGATGGAAGCGCCGTCCCGCTTGACCGAGTGCCCGGCCACGTCGATGACCAGGTCACCGATGGCCAGCTGCTCGGGCGCGGGCTCCTCCGACCGGCGCAGGCGGGCTCTGATCCGGGCCACCAGCTCCTTCGGCTTGAACGGCTTGACGATGTAGTCGTCGGCACCGGACTCCAGGCCCACCACGACGTCGACCGTGTCGCTCTTGGCGGTGAGCATCACGATCGGCACCCCGGATTCGGCACGGATCAGCCTGCACACCTCTATGCCGTCCCGTCCGGGCAGCATGAGGTCGAGCAGCACCAGGTCCGGCTTCGCCTCCCGGAAGGCAGCCAGTGCCTTGTCGCCGTCCGCTACGAACGACGGCTCAAAACCTTCTCCACGCAGCACAATGCCGAGCATCTCGGCCAGCGCGGTGTCGTCGTCGACGACAAGGACGCGTCCCTTCATGGTTGACATCATCCCATTAGCCAATCGTTACCTGGCGGTGAGCTGTCCCACAGCCAAAAAGGCTGGAAATCGACCCTCGGACCTGGGTGGGGACCAGACCGACCAGTGTGCCCCGGATCCGGGCGACAATTGAAGGCACGGACGACCGGGGATACAGGGGGGACGGCCCGTCCCTTCAACGTTCCCACGTGGCACGATGGCAGCCGACCAGCGCCCCCGCCCCACAGGTGCACGCGAAGGAGCGACGATGAACGACTCTCCGGGCTGGGCTACGCCCGGATCCTCCCCGTCCGACGGCGAGCGGCCGGGCGCACCCGACGGGCAGAGCGGCGACGGCACGGCGCCACCCGCCGCGGGCGGCCAGAAGTGGTCCGCGCAGCAGCCGCCGCCCGGCGACTGGTCGAGCCCCGGCCTGCCCCAGGCCCCGCCGCAGCAGCAGCCCCAGCCGGCACAGCCCGGCGCCGGCCAGTACGGCCACGGCTACGCCCGCTCGGGCGGCCCCGGCCAGTGGGGCGGCCAGTGGGGCAAGCCCCCGGCGGCCAAGCCCGGCGTGATCCCGCTGCGCCCGCTGGGCGTGGGCGAGATCCTCGACGGCGCGGTCGCCGCGATCCGCACCCACTGGCGGTCGGTCCTGTCGCTCACCGGTGTCGTGGCCGTGTGCGTACAGGTCGGCAACGTCCTCCTGCAGAAGAACCTGCTCTCCCGGATCAACCTGGAGTCCTTCGAGCCGGGCGCCCAGCCCACCATGGACGAGATCAACGACCTCTTCGCCGGCACGCTGCTGCTCGGCGGCGGCGCCCTCTTCCTCCAGCTCGTCGCGGGACTCCTGGTCACCTCGATGCTGACGATGATCTTCAGCCGGGCAGTCCTGGGACGGCCCTCGACCGTCTCCGCCGCCTGGCGCGAGGCCCGCCCGCAGCTGCCGAAGCTGCTCGGCCTGACCCTGCTGACCGGGCTCGGAGCGATCCTCATCGGGGCCGTCCTCATCCTCCCCGGCGTCCTGATGCAGAGCGTCGGCCTGATCGTCCTCGGCGTCCCCGCCGCGCTCGTGCTGATCACCTGGCTGTGGATCCGGTTCAGCCTGGCCTCGCCCGCCCTGATGCTGGAACGGGCGTCGATCCTCACCGCGTTCGCGCGCTCCGCCCGGCTGGTCAGGGGCTCGTGGTGGCGGATCTTCGGCATCACCCTCCTGACGGGCCTGATCACCTCCTTCCTCGCCGGCATGATCGGGGGCGTCTTCAACGCCATCGCCTTCGCCCTCTTCGGCGGCGGCGTCAGCGGCATGCTCGGCACCACCGCCCCGCCCGACAGCTGGGGCTACCTGATCACGGCCGCGATCGGCGGGATCATCGGCCTGGTGATCACCATGCCGATGCAGTCGGGCGTCACCGTCCTGCTCTACGTCGACCAGCGCATCCGCCGCGAGGCCCTCGACCTGGAGCTCGCCCGGGCGGCGGGCCTGGAGGACTACGGCACGGAAGCGGCCGCGCCGCCGACCGGGAACTGATGCGCCGATGAAGGGTTGGGGGGACCTCATCAGCCGGGCGATCACACCGGCGGCGGAACCGCCGGTGACCACACCGCGGGACGGCGCCCGCGAGGCGGCCGAACGCGAACTGTCGAAGCCGATGTACCACGAGCACGATCCGGGCCTGCTCCAGCGCGCCCTGAACCGGTTCTGGGAATGGGTCGGCGACCTCTTCGACCACGCCTCGGCCGCCACCCCGGGCGGCGCGCTCGGCCTCACCGCCGTCGCCGCCCTGGCCGTCCTGGCCCTGGCCGCCCTGTGGTGGCGGCTCGGCACCCCCCGCCGGACCGCCAAGGCCGCGGCCACCCTGTTCGACGACGCCCCGCGCAGCGCCGCGGACCACCGCACCGCCGCCGAGGCCCACGCCGCGGCCGGGCGCTGGAGCGAAGCCGTCCAGGAACGCATGCGCGCCATCGTCCGCTCCCTGGAGGAGCGCGCCCTCCTCGACCCCCGGCCGGGCCGCACCGCCGACGAGGCCGCCGCCGAAGCCGCGCGCTCCCTCCCCGCCCACACCGCGGACCTGCGCGCGGCGGCCCGCACCTTCGACGACGTCACCTACGGCGGCCGCACCGCCGACGCCGACACCTACACCCGCCTGCGCACCCTGGACCTCGCCCTCCCGCACACGAAGCCCCTCCTGACGGGACCCACGGCATGACCCCCACCCCGTCCCCGGACCCCACCCCCACAGGCCCTACGGAAGCCACCCCCCGGGCCGCCGAAGCCCCGCAGAACGCTGCCACCCCTGACGCTCGCCCAGCCGCCACCGCCCCGACCGCCGAGGGCGACCCCGCCCTCCCCGGAGGGGAAGCCGACGCGCCGACCCCTCCGGCCGAAACCGCAGGAAGCGCCCGCCCCAAACCCCCAGGCACCCCTCACACGTCCCCCGCCACGGGCGCCGGTACAGGTACCCACGCACCGGGCGGAGCGGCCGCGCAGGGCGGTACGGGCGCTCCCGCGACGGCAACCGGAACCACGCCCGCCACCGGAGCAGGCGCCCCCCTCGCCGACGCACGGCCCGCAGACAGCGCCGGGCCCACACCCCCGGGCACCCCCCACACCGCCGCGGGGGCCCCGGCACCGTCCGGAGCCACCACCGAGGGCCACCCCGCCACGACGCAGCCCAGGTCCAGCACACCGACCCCTCCAGCCGGAGCCGCAGACAACGCCCCGCCCACGCCCCCCGGCACCGCTCAGGCGGCCCCTCGTACGGGTACGGGTACGGGTGCCCCAGCAGGGGACGGAGCGGCCGCCGAGGGCGGTACGGGCGCCGTCACGACAGCAACCGGACCGAGCCCCGCCCCCGACGCAGGCGCCCCCCTCGCCGACGCACGGCCTTCGGCCATCACCCGGCACACCCCTCACCCCGGCGAAGGCGCCGCTGCGGGCCACCCCGCCCTCCCCGAAAGCGAAGCCCCCACCACGGCCCCGCCCAAGGCCGCCGACGCGCCGACGCCTCCGGCCGTAGCCGCGCACAGCGCCCGGCCCGCACCCCCGGCCGCAGCTCACGCAGCCCCCGGCACGGGTGCCCCGGCAGCCGACCCAGCGGCCGCCGAGGGCGTTCCGGCCGCCCCCACGACGGCAACCGACACCGGGCCCACCACCACTGCAGGCTCCGTCCGGCCCACCGCCACCGCACGCCCCGCACTCACCCCGGCAGGGCTCTGGCGGCGGGCGCGTGGCGTGTTCCTCGGGCTCGGAATCCTGCTCGTCGGCGCCGTCACTCTGGCCGCCCTCGGCTCCGACAGCCGGCACGGCCACCTCGACCCCCGCTCCGCCGACCCCGCCGGCAGCCAGGCCGTCGCCGAGCTGCTCAAGGCCCGCGGGGTCGCCACCCGCGTGGTCACCACCGCCGACGAGGCCGCCGAGGCCGCCGGACCCCGCACGACCCTGCTCGTCACCGACCCCGACCGGCTCGGGGAGGACCAGCGGCGCGCCATCCGCTCCGCCATCGACCTTTCCGGCGGCCGTACCGTCCTCCTCGCCCCCGGCCCCCGCAGCCTCCCCGACCTGGCCCCCGCCACCCGCTCCAAGGGATACGCCGACGAGGACGTCCTCGACCCCGCCTGCGCTCTGCCCGCGGCCACCTCCGCCGGACGCGCCGCCACCGGCGGGGACCTCCGCTACGCCCCCGTGGGCGCCGGAACCGCCTGCTACCCCAGCGGCGGCAGCCCCACCCTCCTCGTCCTGCCCTCCACCACCACCGGCGGCGACACCGTCCTCCTCGGCTCCGAGCAGATCCTGCTCAACCGCAACCTCGCCGACGAGGGCAACGCCTCCCTCGCCCTCCAGCTCCTCGGCTCCCGCTCCGAGCTCGTCTGGTACCTGCCCTCCCTCACGGACACCGCCGACACCGAGGCCGACACGCAGCAGGGCTTCCTGGAGCTGATCCCGGCCGGCTGGAGCTGGGCCCTGCTCCAGCTCTTCGTCGCCGCCGCGCTCGCCGCGCTCTGGCGCGCCCGCCGCCTCGGCCCGCTCGTCACCGAGCAGCTGCCCGTCGCCATCCGCGCCTCCGAGGCCACCGAGGGCCGGGCCCGCCTCTACCGCAAGGCCGCGGCCCGCGACCGCGCAGCCACCGTCCTGCGGGCCGCCGCCCGCGAACGCCTCGCCGCCCTGGTCGGCGTACCGCCGGCCCGCGCCCACGACCCGGCCACCCTGGTCCCCGCCGTATCCGCCCGCCTCACCGGCGCCGCCGCACCCGACCCGGCCGCCCTCCTCTTCGGCCCCGCCCCCGCCGACGACGCGACACTGGTCGCGCTCGCCGACCACCTCGACGCCCTCGAAAGAGAGGTCCGCACCTCATGACGGCCACCACGGACAGCGCCCGCTCCTCCCTGGAAGCGATCCGCACCGAGATCGGGAAGGCCGTCGTCGGCCAGGATTCGGCCGTCACCGGTCTCGTCGTCGCCCTGCTGTGCCGCGGCCACGTCCTCCTCGAAGGGGTGCCCGGCGTCGCCAAGACCCTCCTCGTACGGGCCCTCGCCGCCTCCCTCGAACTCGACACCAAGCGCGTCCAGTTCACCCCGGACCTGATGCCGAGCGATGTCACCGGCTCGCTCGTCTACGACGCCCGCACCGCCGAGTTCTCCTTCCAGAACGGCCCGGTCTTCACCAACCTCCTCCTCGCGGACGAGATCAACCGGACCCCGCCCAAGACCCAGTCGTCCCTCCTGGAGGCAATGGAGGAACGCCAGGTCACCGTCGACGGCACCCCGCGCCGCCTGCCGGAGCCCTTCCTCGTCGCCGCCACCATGAACCCGGTCGAGTACGAGGGCACGTACCCCCTCCCCGAGGCCCAACTGGACCGCTTCCTGCTGAAACTGACGGTCCCCCTGCCGTCCCGCGCGGACGAGATCGGCGTCCTCACCCGGCACGCCGCGGGCTTCGACCCGCGCGACCTCCACGCCGCCGGCGTACGCCCCGTCGCCGGCGCGGCCGAGCTCGAAGCCGCCCGCGAGGCCGTCGCGAAGGTGTCCGTCTCCCCCGAGATCGCCGGGTACGTCGTCGACATCTGCCGGGCCACCCGCGAATCGCCGTCCCTCACGCTCGGCGTCTCCCCGCGCGGCGCGACCGCCCTGCTGGCCACCTCCCGCGCCTGGGCCTGGCTCACCGGCCGCGACTACGTCACCCCCGACGACGTCAAGGCCCTCGCCCTGCCCACCCTGCGCCACCGCGTCCAACTGCGCCCGGAGGCCGAGATGGAGGGCGTCACGGCCGACGCCGTCATCACCGCCATCCTGTCCCACGTACCCGTCCCCCGCTGATGGCCCTCACCGGACGCGCCGCCCTGCTGGCGGCCCTCGGCAGCATCCCCGTCGGCATCCTCGAACCGAGCTGGACGGGGATGCTCGCGGTCAACGGCCCGCTGGCCCTGGCCTGCGCCGTCGACTACGCCCTGGCCGCGCCGGTACGGCGGCTCGCCCTGGCCCGCTCCGGCGACACCTCCATCCGCCTCGGGGAACCGGCGGAGGTGCACCTCACCGTCACCAACCCGGGCAAGCGCCCGCTCCGGGCCGACCTCCGCGACGCCTGGCCCCCGAGCAGCTGGCTGCCCGGCACGGAGCCGGGGGCCTCCCGCCACCGGCTGGTGGTCCCGCCGGGCGAACGCCGCCGGGTCACCACCCGCCTGCTGCCCACCCGCCGCGGGGACCGCCGGGCGGACCGGGTGACGATCCGTTCGTACGGGCCGCTCGGCCTGCTGTCCCGCCAGGGCACCCACACCGTCCCCTGGACGGTCCGGGTCCTGCCTCCGTTCGCCAGCCGCAAGCACCTGCCTTCGCGGCTGGCGCGACTGCGCGAACTGGACGGCCGCACCAGCCTCCTGACGCGCGGTGAGGGCACCGAGTTCGACAGCCTGCGCGACTACGTCCCCGGCGACGACACCCGCTCCATCGACTGGCGGGCCACCGCCCGCCAGGACAAGGTGGCCGTCCGCACCTGGCGTCCGGAACGCGACCGGCACATCCTGATCTGCCTGGACACCGGCCGCACCTCGGCGGGCCGCGTCGCGGACGCCCCCCGTCTGGACTCCGCCATGGACGCGGCCCTGCTGCTCGCGGCGCTGGCCTCGCGCGCGGGAGACCGCGTCGACCTGCTGGCCCACGACCGCCGGGCCCGCGCCCTGGTCCAGGGCCGCTCGGCCGGGGAGATCCTGCCGGCCTTCGTGAACGCGATGGCCACGCTGGAACCGGAGCTCGTCGAGACCGACGCCCGCACCCTCGTCTCCACCATCCTGCGCAGCGCCCCGCGCCGCTCGCTGGTGGTCCTGCTGACGAGCCTGGACGCGGCCGTCCTGGAAGAGGGCCTGCTCCCGCTCCTCCCCCGCCTCACCCAGCGCCACACGGTCCTGCTGGCCTCCGTCGCCGACCCGCACGTCGAGGAGATGACGAAGTCACGCGGCACACCGGAGGCGGTGTACGAGGCCGCCGCGGGCACCCAGTCCCAGGCGGCCCGCCGCCGCACGGCGGAGCAGTTGGCCCGCCACGGCGTCCACGTCGTCGACGCCACCCCCGCCACCCTGGCCCCGTCCCTGGCCGACGCCTACCTGGCCCTGAAGGCCGCGGGCCGCCTCTGAACACCCTTCACCTGACAGAGTGACGCGCCCCCGTTCCAGCGTCCCCTGCGGCAGCCCGCCCATAGTCTGCACTCGTGACCCAACGTTGGACCGTCGAGATCGAACCCGAGGTTCGCGATTGGCTGGACTCACTTCCGGTGGCTCATTACCGAGCGGTGGAACGTCACGCGGACCGTCTCGCAGGGTCCCCGACCACACTCGGGGAGCCCTATTCCCGGCACCTCGACGGCCCGGTCCGCGAGTTACGTTTCATCCTTGAGACCACGGCTGTGCGCATCACCTACTGGCTCGCCCCCGGCCGCCGTATCGTGTTCCTGACGGTCTTCCGTAAGTCCCGTATGCGGGAGGAGTCGCAAGTTCAACGGGCGCTCTGGAAGCAGAAGGAATGCGAGTCGGGGCACCCAGCCGCCGACGACACCTACCACCGCGCTACACCTACCACCGCGCTTTGGAGGAGCTGCAGTGACGAAGGGGTACCACACCCGGTGGGACGTCCCGGAAGCCCATCGTGCGAGCCCGGCGTACATCGAGGCCGGCGCCGCCATCGCGCTGGGGCAAGCAGTCTACGACCGCCGCATGGCGCTCGATCTCTCCCCGAGCGAGGTCGCCCAGCTGGCGGGGCTGTCGGAGGCAGACATCGAGCAGATCGAGGGCGGAGCAGTAGCCCCCAAGCTGGCGCTTCTGCATGCCTTGGCCCGCGCGCTCGACGCCAAGCTCGATCTCTCGATCGATGCAGACGACACCTTCGTCCGCTTCACCGCCCACGCTGCATAACGTGCGCCGCCAGTCAGTCGGTGAAACGGGCCGTGAACGCAGAAAAGCCCCGCACCAGATACCTGGTGCGGGGCTTCCCGCAATGATTGTTCGGCGGCGTCCTACTCTCCCACAGGG